>JANNLP010000269.1:0-17688 GCA_031396905.1 Gemmataceae bacterium | reverse complement strand
AGCCGGAAGCGTCAGCGACGAGGTTTATCCGTCGCCGACGCTTCCGGCTCTGATCAGTCTAGTTTTCAATTACTTCGGCAGGAAACACGTCGGGTCGAGTTCCAGGCACGCGGCCGCCAGCCGCCGGGCGTCGCCCCAGCGTTGCTCGGTGCAGGCCTTGTGGTAGAGAGCCACGCGCTCTTCCAACAACGCGACCGGATACGGATAAACGCAGTTGTCCTTATTATCGCATGGCCGGAAGACGAATCCGCTCGCAGGTGCCGACACCCGGCGAACGGGCATCCCGGCGTCAGGAACGCATTCCGATGCACTCGGTTCGACGAGCACGGCGAAATGCTGGACGCCATTGTCGGTTTCTTCGTTGCTGAAGTAGACCATCAAACAGCGTCCGCACGGTATCGCGGAACCTGTGGTGAAACTCCGCTGTCGCAAGCTCGAAACTGCCTGGACTGTCTCTGTTCGGACGATCTCCTCCGTGTCTTGCGTTGCCGGAATCCTGACAGTGACCTCGCATGGTGCCGGTCGTTTGCCAGCCACCATGGTGTCGTCGATTGTCATGCTCAGGTGACAAACCTTGCCATCGGCCGACAACTTTGCGTCAAAGACGCAGTTGATCCCGCAAGCCGTCGATTGAGACGTGAAGTCTGGGACTGTCACTCCATTGCGTTCCATGAATGCGACGTTCCGAATGCAGATTGGCTCACCCAAATGTTGAAAGCGAATGGAGTGACCTTCGGTTGTGGTCATGATTGGCTGAGCCAGAATTTCGCCACCCTTCTGTGACTTGACAGCGCGGCAAAAGCGTTGGGCCGTGTCGGCGTCGATGATCTTGCCCGGCACATTCACCTGACGTGGTGACAAATCCGACCACGCTTCCGCGTCATCCCGGCTGAAGAACGCTTCGTCAACTCTGACAATGGTGCATCGCATACTGACCATGCGCGAGGAGGCATCAGCCGGTACTGTTTCCGCAAGCTTGCACGGCAGTTGTGCCGGCGCGGAACACATGGCCGGCAGTAGTTGCTGTCCAATGCAAATCGGCATCGGTGGCATTGTCGGTGCCGCAGCAACGCATCGAGTCGCCTCCTGCATGACCACGGGCACCGTGGCCGGCATTCTGCGCACCGGGCAGCAAGCCGCTTGACATGACGCAGGCATGGGCGGTGCGACGACAATCTGCGGCGTGACCATGTACACCAGATGATTGTTCACGGGCTTGTCGCATTCGGTCTCGAATAGGCCGCCAACGATCGGCAAGTCCGCGAAAAACGGCACGCGCTCAATCTGTTTGTCGGTGCGGACAGTGTGGCCACCATAGATCAAACCGGTTTGGCCGTCGGCGATGCCGAAGGCGTTGGTCACGCTGCGCTTGAACTGCGTCGGCTGTTGAATGAACTGCGTGAACGGGATCGGCTCACCCTTTGCACCGCCCTCAAAAACCGGGGTGATGATCGTGGTGACAGGAAATAGCGGAACTTTGCCATCCGGAAGCTCCGATTGCTCGGCTTGGAACCGAATCATGACATGCCTGTTGTCCGGCGTAATCGTGGGGAGCACTGTGAGGTTGCAGCCCGCGGAAAGAGTCCGGATTTGTGGAACGAACACCGATTGCTCGGGGAATTGCGAAATCTCGATGTCGGTGACAAACGGCATCTCGTTGCCAACGAATAGCTTTGCTTCCTGACCACTCATGGCCATGATCCGAGGCGCGGCCAGGCATTCAGATTCTGAATCTTCGAGGATTCGTCCGATGATGACCCTGGCTGTTTTGTCATCAATGGTGACCAGGCTCTTTGAATCAAGGCGATTGGTTTTCATCAGCTCGGCAAATAACGCATCGCCAATGCGAACGACGCGCACTTCGATGGCCACGCCGGGTCCGCCGTTGCTGGGTGCGGGGCAGGCGACGGGTGTAAGTTTTGCTGACGGCGCGTTCGTTTGGGCATGGGCCAACCCGAAGGCCAGCACCAGTGCCAACGAGGCGAATGCGAATCTCGGCGACCAATTCATTGGGGGGTTCCTCAAACGGAAAGTGCCCGGTGGTCCAAATAGACCATCGCGACATGACCCCGCCAATAGTCGCATCGTGGAACGTCGTCAAGGTGATGTTGAAACGGGCGCTAAACCTTCGGCTTCTTGTCTGCGGTCGCCGTTTTCTTGGCGCCGCGCAACAATTTGCGTGCCCGCGATAAAATGGGGCCGATGCTGTTCACCGGCAAATGCATCGACGTGGCAATCTCTTCGTAGCTGCGGCCTTCAATGTAGAACAACTGCACGACTTGCCGCTCGCGGGCCGGTAACCGCTTCTTCAACTTCTGCACTTCCTCGATGGCCTCCAGGCTGCGCTCGACTTTAGGCCGAGCTTCGCGCTCCGGCTTGCCATCCAACGGCCCCTCCCTGATCGCGGCCCGCTTGACCATCGCCTGCACGCACACACGGCGAGAGATCACAGTGAGATACGTCGCCAAGCTGGCCTGGCCGCGGAATTGCCGCAGCACGGCATAGTCATTTGCCACCACGGCCAGCAACACATCGGCCGCGACGTCTTCAACGTCTTCAGGTTGCAATGGTACGCTGCGCAGGTACGACGTGTAGTGAATCACGTGGTAAATCAAACCGAGAAAGCGATCAACAAAATCATTCCACGCCCCGCGTTCCCGGCGGAGGCAGCGCTGCAGCAACTGATTGTCTACCGGTGTCAGAGCCACGGCCAAACGTCCTCAACGACGAGTCTGCCATTTCATCCTAACGGGCCGACGTGGCCCCCACTAGGCCAGACGCAAATAGCTCAGGCGCGGGAACAACGACCATGACGATTGTGCGGCCAATGCGTTGGAGTCGGGAAAATCAATAGTAGATAAGTAGGGCATTCGACGACGAGGAGCGATGCGGCGATGAGCGAAACCGGCGTGAACGCGATGCCCGACGGCATTCAACCAAGGAACAAGAATTGGATCTGGCTGTTTGTCGTCATGTTCAGTTTGGCGGCGATCGCGGCGGGGATCAACTTGACGTACAACCTCAAACAACAACTGACGCCGGAACAGCTTGGCAACGCCAAGCGCCTATGGGAACACACCGGCCTCAAGGACTATGATCTTGTCATCAAGAAAGACGTGGCGGCAGGCACGGATCGCAGCATCAAGGATGTGTTGCGCGTCACCGTCCGCAACCGTACCGTAACGGACTTGCAACTCAACGATCAACCCTTGGCCCGCCGGTTGTGGAGCCAGTACGACATGGACGGCTGGTTCGGTTGGCTCGAACGCAACCTCGAAATTGATCAACAGCCAAAAGCGTCACGGGTGTTCTGCGTCGCTCACTTCGACCTCGAAGATGGCCACATCATCAAGTATGTCCGCTCCGTTCGGGATACCAATGAACGACAAGAGTTGAACATTGAGTTGAAGAAGCCGTAGCGGGTTCATGTCTCGTCGTTGGCCGCGGATGGCAGCCCCAGCACATGCTTGCAAGCCCGGCCCAGCGGTTCGGCACGATAAATGGCGTGAGCACAGGTACAGCTCCACTGCCGCCAGCCGCCGGCCCGTTGTTCCAATGTCACTTGATACACTTCCCGACCGCCATGCACCTCCCATACATCCAGGCAACCGATGGCCTTGCGGTCGTCGTTGTGCCAGGTGCGGACGTACTCATAATTGACGGGATGCCGTCGCCGGCTCGGGCCGGGTAAACTGACGCAACAATTGTTGACGGCGACCATCACCATACCTCCGACACATCCTCCGCCTTCCGATTATACCGGTGAGGTACAAGGGTGCGGCATGTCGGTTGTGGTGATTCTCCATCACACGGCATCGCGTCGCCAGATTTGCCGAGGAACCCTATAATCTTAGGCATTGCCCTGTCTGTTTCGTCGTGAGGTAGCTCCATGTTTTGTCGAAGTGTCGGTGCGGCCGTTTTGAGTACGGTCCTGTTGATCGGTTCGGCCCGCGCACAGACCGCACCGGCCGGCGGTCCATTGCCAACTAAAATCGAGGAACTGGAAAACGCAGGTCAATTGCTCATGCAGGGCAAGGGCGACGACGCTTACAAATCGATTCAGGAAGCGGTCAAGAAGTACCCGGCCCTGCCGCCGGCCAAGCTGATCCTGGCCCGCATTGTCCTGGGGATGGTGCAACAGCAGAAGGCCAACGTGCAGCAAGCGCGGGGCTTTCTGGAACAAGCCGCGGCCGAGACGCCGGATCACCCCGAGGTTTATCGTACGCTGGCCGAGTGGGCCATCGCCGAGCAACGCGTGACCGACACGATTCTCAACGCTCAGAAGATGCTGGAGCTATCGGAAGCCCCTCGCTGGACGGGCGATCAAAAGAAGAACTTCCAAGTCTTTGGCCGGGCGGCGTCGTCCACGGGTTATGAAATGCGCGGCGACTGGACCAATGCCCGGCTGCACCTTGCGGCGTGGTTGACGCTGGACCCGAAGAATGGCATCGCGCGGAACCGTTATGCGACGACATTGTTCAACCTCGAAAAACCAGATGAAGCCTTTGCCGAGTTTCAACAGGCGGTCAAAGACGATGTGACATTGTTACCTGCATCGGTGATGATGGCCCGGCAATACATGGGTAAGAACGACCCGAAAAAGGCCACTGAGTGGTTCGACAAGGCCGTTAAGCAGGAAGCCAACAATGGTAAAGTTCACGTCGCTTATGCCGACTTCCTGCTGCAGCAGGACAATCTGGAGAAGGCCAAGCTGCATAGCGAACAAGCCATGCGGCTCGATCCCAAGAATATCGAAGTGCAGCGGATGCAGGGCATGATCGCCCGTTGCAATCGCGACTACGTGACAGCGGTGAGGATCTTCCAGGAAATGCTCGCCACTTCGCCGGCCGATCAGGTCGCCAGCAACCAGCTTGCCCTGATCCTTGCCGACATGAGCGACGATGCGTCGAAGAAGCGGGCCTTGCAATTGGCCGAGGTCAACGCCCGACAATACCAGAACGATTTGAACACCATCGCCACTTACGGATACTGCCTTTACCGCAACGGTAACATCGAACAGGCCAAGCAGTTATTGCGGAAGGCGATCATCAACAATCAAGTCACGCCCGACATGGCCTACTACCTGGCCCTGCCGCTCTCCGAAGCGAAAGAAACCAGGGAAGAAGCCGCCCGGATGCTGAAGCAGGCCCTGGAATCGCCGGCCTTCTTCTTCTTCAAAAAGGAAGCGAAAGCGCTGAGCGAAAAACTCGATAAGGAAATCAAAGACACCCCGAAAGAGAAGAGCAAATAGGTTAGCCGCGACGCGAAGGTACGCCGTAGCGGAGCGTCGCCCCGCGCAAAAACAAAGGCCGCCGAGCGGGAACGCTCGGCGGCCTTAAGTGGAGCGGAAGAGGATTGAACTCTCGACCTCTGCATTGCGAACGCAGCGCTCTCCCAGCTGAGCTACCGCCCCGTTAGCTTGTTATCATAATCACTGGCAATGACAGATCAAGCGCGGTCGGGTTAGTTACTACGCTGACGCCTGTTCAAACACTTCTTTTGGCGGCTCCTTGAGTTCCCATACCAGGCCGACCCAACTGAGCGCCTTGAGCGTGTAATAGGAAATGTCGATTTCCCACCAGTAGAAACCCTGGCGGGTGGCGTTCTGGTAATGGTGATGATTATTGTGCCAACCTTCGCCCAGTGTAATCAGCGCGAGCCAGAAGTTATTGCGGCTGCGATCAGTGGTCTCATAGCGGCGGCTGCCGTAAAGATGAGCCAATGAATTGATCGTAAATGTGCCGTGATACAGCAGTACCGTGCTCAACACGAAACCGACAACCACACCGCCCCAGCCGGTGCCGCCAAGCGCGAGGCTGATGAAATACGTTGCAACGCCGAGCAGAATACCCGGCACCCAATGCCAGGTGTTCAGCCACAACAGTTCGGGATACTTGGTCCAATCCTTCAACACATGCCAGTGAGTGACATCGTTTTCTTCTTTCAGAATCCAGCCAACGTGGGCGTCCCAGATGGTCTTGGTGATCGGCGAATGCACATCGTCTTCGGTATCCGAATGGCGGTGATGCATCCGATGATGGCCGGCCCACCACAGCGGGCCTTTTTGCAATGAACTGCAGCCGATCCACGCCAGGACGAATTGGAATGGCCGGCTGGTCTTGTACGTCTTGTGGGCGAAGTACCTGTGATACGCGCCGGTGATGCCGAACATGCGGATGACGTAAAACATCCCGCACATGATCCAATCAACGACGTGAATGCTGGTGAAGAACACGCTGAAGCAGGCGGCATGTAGCGCGAAGAACGGAATCGCCTTGACCCAATTGGGTGGCTGGGTCAGCCACTTCATGGACAGGCGTTGGCGACGCACCCGGGCCAGAGGCTGTAGTATGGCAGTGCTAATCAGTCGACTCCCTGGGCTACTGACAACCGGACGCCAAGTCGAAGCCATCTCGCTGTCGCGTCACGTGGTGACGGTGCGGATCTTCGCTTTGCGGATCGCTACGAACTTCCGCAGCTTCTTGCGGCGGCGCAGTTCGCACGGTTTTTCGTAATGCTTGCGCTTGCGCATCTCTTTTTGCAAGCCGCTTCGTTCGAGCAATTTCTTGAAGCGGCGTAGTGCCGCCGATATCGGCTCCCGGTCGTGAACACGCATCCGCAACGGCATACCAATCCTCGTTCTTACTTCGGCTAGGCGCAAAGCCTAGCACCTTCCCAAGATTCGGTTCTGGCTACTTTACTGATATTATCGAACGGCGACAGCCCAATCAGCTTGAAATTACTGCGGTTTAGCCGATTATGCCGGTAGGATTTGCCGGCCACGTCAGGCCACCGGAGCCGGTTCCTGTTTCGGTCGAATTGGCCCGCGGAAGGTAATCCGACCCTTGGTCAGGTCGTACGGCGACACTTCAACTGTCACAATGTCGCCTGGCAAAATACGGATAAAGTGCTTGCGAATCTTCCCGGCAATGTGTGCGATGATCTCATGGCCGCTATCGAGTTTCACCCGAAACGTCGTATTGGCGAGGGCCTGCGTCACCCGCCCCTGCACCTCAATTGCTTCTTCCTTCGCCATGAATCCCTCGACCATCTGTACATGCGATCACACTCCGGCCAAACCAAGGGTGTGCACCAACTCTTTATTGTGGCAATCTCGACCCATACCGGGAAGGGCAGATTTAAGACGCTGACAGAATTATGTAATCAATTTCCAACAGTGTCATACCCTTCGCCCTTTGTACAACTGCTTGCCCAGCATCGGATCCTTGTCCGTAAATGGCCCTGGTGCTTGATCGCGTATCAGGCAGCGGGCATACATTTCCATCTTGGCATCCAAGTCGTCGGCATGGTGCAGGATCAACACTTCGGGAATCGACGGCAAGCGCGGCGAGCCCCACTCGGGCAGCGTAAGATGGCTCAAGATCAAATGATCGAGAAGTAGCAACATCTCCGCATCAAGGTCGGGCACCTCAACGGCTGCCTTGCGCACCAGATCTCGGCCCAGTGTAATGTGGCCAAGCAACCGACCGGGCACCGTTGGCTCCGTCATCAGCACACCGTCCAACTCAGCCACGCGACCCAGGTCGTGCAGAATCGCCCCAGCCAAGAGCACGTCCATATTCAGCGGCGGCTTTAATTCCGGGTACTGTTCGCGGAAGCGCTCTCCCAGCCACTGGCACTTCTTCGTCACACTCAGCGTGTGTTCCAGCCAGCCGCCAGCGAAAGGATAATAATGCTTCGGCGAGCCCGGCGTCAGCAACAGGAGTTCGCGATTCGCATCCAGAAGCGACAACACCAAATTGCTCAGCGGCGCATCGGCGATGCCCGCCTCCGCCAATTGCCGAAGCTCCGCGAACATTTCATTGGGATCGTGGCGAGGCGGCTCAATGAGGGCCAAGGGATCGAAGCCGTCAGCTTTGTCGCCATCGTTGACGAGTCGCAACTGCTCGATTTCAAGGCTCGCGCCGTACTTGTCCGACTCTTTGCGGGCCGCGCGCATTTTGTAACACTGGCCCGGCTGCCATTGGCTTTCGCAATCGACGTAGTGCTTGGAATCCGACCAGACGACCGCCGGCATGATGGTCATGGCATCACGAAAGCGGCAATTGAAGAACTGCTTGCCGCTCGACGTGGTGACACGCGTTCGCTCGATGAGCAAAACAAAGCAATCGCCCAACTCGCCGACTCTCAACTTGGCGAGTCGGACGATTGCTGGCTTGGCCCGCGCCATTTGGGCGACTCGTGAAACCTATTGCTTGCCACCGCGGCGGAGTCGTCTTAGCACGAATGCGCCGGCCGGCAAGCCAAATAGCACAAACGATGCCGGTTCCGGCACCGCTACCACCGCGCTGCCAATCACAAGGTTTGGCACCACGATGCCTTCAAAGGCACCGGTCGTCGCGTTGAACCCGGACAGAAACCCGTCCGGCGATCCCGTTCCGTAATTGGACACATACATGTGTCCGTTGGAGAATGCGACTCCCGTCGGTGAATTGAATCCCATGCCGCTGGCAAATGTTGAATTGATCGACGGGTTGTTGACATCGAACCGGCGGACCACGAAATCGGTCACGTCGGTGATGTACATCAGGCCATCCGGCCCGATGGCCATCGAAGTGGGCTGGTTCAACACGCCAGTTGCATGAGCGATGAACGTGGTCGGCGCACTCACGAAATCGTACCGAGAGACCCGAGCTTGCGTCGTGTCAATGTTGCTCACTTCAGCGATGTACAGATTGCCGTTGTGAAACAGCAACCCTTCCGGCTGGTTGAGGCCCACGATGATCGGATTCAACATCATGGTCGTCAAGTTGTAGCGATAGACGCTGCCGCTTCCCAAGGGCGGCCCGAAAATGCCCACCTGGTTGGCGATCAACAAATCGCCGCCCGGCCCAAACGCGAGGCCCGTCGCCTGAAAGCTCGTGCCGAGTTGTGCCGTTGTTAGGACAGTTGAGACAAAGGCACCAGTCGTGGCGTTGTACTTTCTGACAGAACTGGACATGGTGTCGGCACCAATGTCAGACACGTAGAGGAAGCCGTCGGGTCCGTAGACCATACCTGTCGGCCGAGCTAGAGAACTCTTGATTGTCGAGATGGTGCCGCTACTTGGGTTGTAGTTCTGGAGTCTGCCCACCCAGTCGGACACGATGACCTGCGCGGACACCGAACCAGTGCCGACCAGAGTCAGAACGAAAGCTGCGAAAACACGGAGTTGCATTGTTCCTAATCCTTAGGTGTTACGACGATCCTATGGCGGCCCGGCACAGCTTGCCTAGCCCGCCGATATTCTCATTACACCTAAATTTCCAAGTGGCCAGTCCCACCTGCTAAGATTTCATAATCAAAACCTCGTCGCCGGGGAGTTTGCCGTGTCGCACCGCCGCGCTTTTACCCTGATTGAGCTGCTCGTCGTCATTGCCATCATTGCGGTGTTGATGGGCCTAGTGCTGCCGGCCGTGCAGAAAGTGCGCAGCGCCGCCCAGCGCGTCCAATGTCAAAACAACCTTAAGCAGCTTGGGCTGGCACTGCAGAATTATCACACATCACGCGGTGCATTCCCGACGGCATTCCCGGCCCGTGATCTGGATCCACTGATCCCCGCGTACTTCGACACCTGGAGCGCACTCGCTCAGATGAATCCGTTTCTCGAACAAGAAGCGATCTACAATCGTATGAACTTGAACGTGCCGATCTACGGACTGTTACTTACGATTTCGACCGACAATCAGTTTGCCGTGCAACAGGTGATTCGGAGTTTTCTCTGCCCGTCCGACACGATCAGCGAACTCGGCGGCGGCTACGGCGTGCCCGTGATCGGCCCCACCAACTATGCCGTGTGCGTCGGCTCCGGCACCACCAACGGCGGCCCTCCCTACGGGTCATCATGGGACGCCGACGGCGCCTTTCGCGCCCGCACACCGTCGCGCGTAGCCGACATTAAGGATGGCACCAGCGTGACGGCCGCGATGAGCGAAAGCACGCTCGGCGAAGGCGCGGAGTCTTCCAGCACCATGCCGGCAACCGCTCAACGTGCTTATGCTTATGTGAGTCGCGGGACGCCTGTCACGGACACGACATGTGCCCAGGCATCACTTTGGAATTTTCAACGCCGCCGTGGCTTCATGTGGGCCAGCGGCGAGTTACGCTGCGCCAGCTACAACCACTACCTCAAACCGAATGACCCGACCTTCGATTGCATCAGCAGTGCGGTAGCGGCCGGGCCAGCGAACTTTGCCGCCATCGGCTTCCGCGCTGCTAGGAGCCTGCACCCCGGCGGCGTTAACGTGTTGTTCTGCGATGGCTCAGTTCGATTGGTGAATGACAATGTGGCGATTGCCACCTGGCGCGCGATGGGCACCCGCGCCGGCGGCGAAGTGATCGAGTAGGTTAGCCGCGACGTGGAGGCTTTGCGGAGCGGAGCGATTGGCCAGCGAAATGGCACTATTCAATGGTTGAGCCGCTTCGCGCTCCGCTACGGAGTACCTTCGCGTCGCGGCTAACCTCTTATGCGCTCTTCTTTTCGGGCTGTCGCATCTCAAATAGCGATGTCGCGCCGCGGACCACATCTTCCGTCACGGTGAAACGGCCCTTATTTTCGATATCGGGCAAATCGTACATGATGTCGGTCATCACGTCCTCGACAATGGAACGCAGGCCGCGGGCACCCGTGTCCCGACCACGAGCGCGCTGGGCAATGAGCTTCAGCGCTTTCTGATCAAAGTCGAGTTCCGCGCCTTCCATCGAGAACAGCTTCTGGTACTGGCGAACCAGAGCATTGCGCGGCTCGGTGAGGATTCGGACCAATGTCTCTTCATCCAGCGGATCAAGCGGCGCGAGCACGGGCAACCGGCCCACGAATTCCGGGATCATGCCGAAATCGACAAGGTCGTCGGAGTTGACCTGGCTGAGCAACTCGCCGAGTTCGCGTTCACGGTAGTCGGCCTGGGCGCCGAAGCCGATCGTTTTCTTGCCGATGCGTTTGCTGATGTTGTCTTCGATACCGACAAAGGTGCCGCCGCAGATGAAGAGAATATTCGAAGTGTCGATCTGAATATACTGTTGCTCGGGATGTTTGCGGCCACCTTGCGGCGGCACATTCGACACGGTGCCTTCCAGCATTTTCAGCAAGGCCTGTTGCACGCCTTCGCCGGAGACGTCGCGGGTGATGCTCACGTTGTGCGTGGTCTTGGCGATCTTATCCACTTCGTCGATATAGATGATGCCGCGTTGAGCCGCTTCAATCTCAAAGTCGGCGGAGTGCAACAACTTCAGCAGCAGGTTCTCGACGTCTTCGCCGACGTAGCCGGCTTCAGTCAGTGTGGTGGCGTCGCCGATGGCGAAGGGCACATCCAGAATCTTGGCGAGCGTCCGGGCCAACAAAGTCTTGCCGGAGCCGGTCGGACCGATGAGCAGAATGTTCGACTTATCGACATCAACATCGCCGCGACCATTCTCGCTGATGGAAAGGCGTTTGTAATGGTTATGCACCGCGACGGAAAGCACCTTCTTGGCGCGGTGCTGGCCGATGACGTATTGATCGAGCTTTTCTTTAAGCGTGCGTGGCGACGGGATGTTTGTCACCGTCGAGCGGGATGAGCCTCGGCGGCGTTTTTCCTGATCGATGATGCTCTGGCAAAGGTCGATGCATTCGCCGCAGATGTATACGTCGCTGGGGCCTTCCACGAGCGGCCCGACATCGCGATAGCTCTTGCGACAGAAGGAACAGAAGGCGTTGCGGTTGCGGCCGGTGGTGCCGGCCGTTCGCCGCGTTGTGCCGCCTTCGCTGTCTTTACTGCTGGCCATGCCGTCTCCTGATGATGCGACAAATTCACGATGGGGGTGCGTCGGGCTTCTTTTCTTCTTTCGGTGCCGCGGATTTGGCTCCGATCAGCCGGGCGCGGATGCGCTTGTACTCTTCTTCGCTGATCTCGCCATCCTCGTAGGATAGCTGAATCGCCGAGAGGACGCTTCCGGAGTCCTCGTCACGGGTCATGCCTTCGCGCCATTTGTTGACCTTGGCGAGAACCACGGCACCGATCAGCAGTGCCGCCACCAGCACACCGCCCCAGAGGAGCAGTTGCGTGTGACCGGCGGCGATGTCCGCGATGATGGTCATGCCCGTCCGGCGCTTCGGTGATGGGCGAGCCGGCGAGGGCCGGCCCGACCAGGGTGGCCACGCCGGAGTCGCCGGCGACAAGCAGTCGAGTCAGCCGCCGGCTACTCGCCCGCAATTATACCCACGAGGCAACGCCGTGCGCCGAAAATCCGCGCGTGACCGAAAGATTTCTCTGTAGTCGCGCCTCAGCCTGATAGTCACACACCGTGTCCTTCCCATGACCCGCATCTTCACCACTCTCGCACTCACCGACGCGCTGGCTCTCATCGTCACGTTCGCGCTCGGTTGCTGGTCCAAATTCGGCGGCGGCGTCCGCGATGAATCCACCAGTGTGTATCTTTTACATTTTCTCTTCGGCGTCTTCACCGGCATCGGCACGCTGCTGGTCCATTGTCTGATCTTCACGTACTTCCTCGGTACCGGTCGCTGGGTCCGCGAAGTGACGCTGACTTACGCGCTGCCTGATGAACCGCTCTATCGCCGTACGCGCGATTTGAAACGGCTTGCCTTTCCCATCGCATTGACGGCCATGCTGTTGACCATCGCCACATCAGCGGCCGGCGCGGGCGTGCAACTTCAAGGTTGGAATTGGATCATCCACTTTTTACTCGGCATTGCAACGTTAGTTGTGAACCTGATCGTTTTCCGCATGGAATACTTGTATGTCGCCGAGAACGGCACCATCATCGAAAAGGTGCTGGTGGAAGTGGACCGCGTAAGAGCCGAGCGCGGCTTGCCGACGAATGCCGAGGCGCTGGCCGAGTCGTAACTATTTCACTACCCGTAATTTCACGGCCGCCAACAACGCCTCGACCGAGGGCAATTCCAGTTGGCGTTTTCCCTTGAGAAACTCATGGACGGCTGCTTGTGACATGGGAGGGTAATGTGCTTTTGCCATTCGCCACAGGCGATAGACGCTGAGGTGAAGCTTTTCCATCTCGCCGGCGACGGCGTCGCGGATTATGCTTTTGCGCGGCGGCAAATCACCATTCGCATCACGCCGAATTCGCCTGGTCAATTGGCGTTCGGATATCTCGCTCGTATCAATGCGGCCACGCATCGCGCCACGCAGACGATCCAGGTCGCTCACAGTGGCGGCCGGGATTTGGCTTGCTGACTTCCGAACAGTTCTAACCGCCGCTGATTTCTTTGCCATACCTTCTTCTCTCCGCGGGTGTTGCCACCCGCGCGCTGATGATTCTTGTGATTCGGGCAGCTTGCGTCGATCGATCGGTCCAGGCAATAATGAGGACGATGTTCCGGTCATCTGGATGAGCAGAGGTCGTCACGTACCGATCTTCGTCATCGCTGTGGTCGGCGTCGAATTCCTCAATCTGCCAATCCTCGCCATCGACATCCGCAAGTACCAACGCAGCATCATCAAAAGTCACACCATGTTTTTTCAGGTTTCTTCGTGCTTTCTCCTCGTCCCACTCAAAGTTGTCGTGCAACATCGTGCCGCCCGATGGACAATGCTAAGAATACTACCTTATACAGTAGTAGTCAACGTGATCGTTGATGCGGCCGGAACGTGCGTTGTTGTCGACTATGGTTTTTAGGGCGGTGACACTCGACGACGATGTCGGATTCGTTATCGCTGGAGATTCCCCGTGCGTTGCAGACCGGAAGCATCCGGCGCCCGCCGGGCCAGATCGAAGTTCTGCACATCGCGCAAGGCCGGCCGACGGAACAGATCCGGCGCACGCTGCGTGAGCGTTGGCGCGTTGTAGATTTTCATGCCCTTGAGAATCAACTCCATCTCGATCTTTTGTTGCGGCCACTTCAGCACGATGTGTTGCGGCACGGTCGCGCCGGCTTCCCGGCGAACGGACTTCACATCAGCGGTTGCGATGATCTGGCCGCTTTCATCCAATAGGCGATGTTCTTTGATCTGCGGGCTTTCGCCGCTAGTACCGGCGTTGGTGCCATAGAACACTGTTACCTTCGTAACCGGCCGGCCCGACGCTGAAACCGAGCGCTCGCTCAGTTCAAAGAAAGAACCCTTCCGTTCAACGCGAAAGTTCTCTGGTGGCGAGGTGAGCGTTGCCATGCCGAGGCATTCCAGCACCCAATCAGGTTGGAACGGGAACGGCAGCGATACATTGCCTTGGGCCAGATCGCCATAGTTGCAATGGTAAAGGTACGGCGGATTGTCTTTGCTGATCCAGTACCAGAACTCTTGATCATTCGAGCCGAAATCGGCGACAGGACTGCCAACCGCTTTGGCGCGCAGGCGGAAACTCTTCGGTTTCTCGCAATGCAATGTGCCGCTGAGGCCACCGCCTTGACCAGCCGCTTTTACTTCCAATGACAAGTCGGATGATTCAACGGCCTCGACCCGCGCCGCGTTGCTGTTGACGTAGTTGACAAGATTCTGCGGCGTGGGATTCAGCGCGGTGGCGGGCCCGACCGGGGCGCGATCGCGCACGCCGGTGATGCCAGCGCACCCGGCTAAGCCTATCGCTCCCAGTGCAATCCATCGCATTGGTTTCATGTTTGCCTCAATCCCAACCCATCAGACGGAAGATCTCGTCCTGGGCCGCGTGCATCGCGGCATTGCTCAAGCGCGGGTCGCGGACTTCGCTGCGATTGCCATTCTTGGCGTCGCTGAAGACCATGATCGGCCCAATCGCATCCGCCTTCTCTGTGTCCAACCGCAAGCGCTTGCGCCGCATCAGCAGCAGGGCCAGCACATAGCGGAAGTTCACTTGGGCCGGTTCAGCCGTGCCGTCGAGTTGCTGAAAACATTGCATCAGCATCTCATCATCGAACGTCGGCCGCCGTGGAACATCATCGGTGGGCACCCGGCCGGCCCAGTAAGCGATTGCATGTTCCGGCGGACCTGGCCACGCTTCGAGTGCGTAGTCTTGTCGAGCAAATTTGGGGCCGTCCGCGACCAGCACACCGTAAAACCGGTCGCCCGTCTTCAATTCGCGGCCACTGCCGGCACATCGCCGGGTCGGTGCTTGTAGCGTGAAGTCCATCACGGTGATCTCCGTGATGAAAGCCTACCGCATCGTATACCAAGGTCAGTGAGTGCCACCAGCCCGATTGCACATTTTACAACCGGCACAACGCAGTTCGTACGGGACTGCTTCCCTATTTTCGCCCGTCAAACTCGGCAGGGCCGGTCGCCTTTCCCGGACCGGCCGACTCGACGAACCGCCGAAGCAAGCTCGGCACCTCCGAGCCGTAACCTTCAAAGATCTGCCGCACGATGCCACGCTCATCAATGAGAATGAACCGCGGCGTGGGGCCGTCACGCAAGGATTCGATTTGGCATGCGTGAATCGATACTAAATTGTGATTTGGGTGTTGGGCGGCCAGATCCGCCTTGTGCGCCTCATCGCCGGCAGCAGCAAAGTTGCACCGGTCTTCAGACCGATCGGCCAAGACTACGGTTACAGCGCCCTTGGCAAACGTATCCACTTCGTGAAGCGATTTGATGCTGTTCATGCCCAGAGACTCGCGTCCGAATAACTGCACCACACCGACAATCACAGGCCGACCTCGGCATTCGGACAATTGAAACGAAGTCGTCGGACCAACCTTTGCAACAAAATCCGGTGCCGGCCGCCCGACGATCCACTTCGGTACTTGTTCCTCGACGGACGCCACGGCAATGATCTCACCGCGTCGCGCGGCCTCAACTTGTTTCTCCGCAGCCACCACCACATGCCGCCATTCCGTCTTTGGCTGCGACCGCACATGCGTGGCCAGGCGTCGGGCGTGATTATCGAGCATTCGCGTTGCCGGCTGCCCGGCTAAACAGTCAAACGCTTGCCGGGCCGCGACAATTTCAGCGCGGACATCTGCTTCCAAGCGGTCAGGATACGCGACATTGCTTTCCAGTTGATGACATGTGACGATTCGACGCACACCGCCCGCCAGTGCAGGATCACGCACGATGACCACGCGCTCCAGCCGCTGCACAACGAGTGTTCGAGCATCGACCCAGGCCACATCGTCGCGCCGCCAAGCCTTGTTTTCGTCAGCCATCTCCCAATTGTGCGATTGTTGCTCGCCCCGCAACTTCCAACATTGCACGCCGCCTTGTGGTGGCGACTCAGAAGCAACGACCTTCCAGCGCCGTGGCGGCCGCGGCCCATCGCTGACCGACCATGTTGCGCCGACTTCAGGTTTCTGCGCGGGCCAATCCAGAATTGCAATGGGATCCAGCGTGGCCGGCCCAAACAGCGGCACGCCATATTTTTGCTTCTGGCCGGGAGTTACCACGGCAAAGCGCGTGGCAGAGTTGTTGGCCCCATCAGTTACCGATGTTGCCACGGCCAATTCGCCATCCGCCTCCACGGCAAATAGCCGTGTTGCCAATTCGAATGTGTGCCGTGGCCCGGCAGTGTCGCCGGTGACCACATCGACACATTGACCACGATAAACGAGTTCCTGGCCGCGCGGGTACCGCACATTCTCGGGCGGCACAGAAATGCAGCACACCATTGCACACAGAGTCAACATGGTGCCGCAATAACCGGCTTTGCAAAAATGACAAGGCTGATCCGGAACGGTTCTACGACACATGCACCTTTTTGTGATGCTCGGCAAAGCGTTCCGGCGCGACGTGCATGCCGCAATCGTCGCACGGCGGTTGCTGCGTGTAACAGCCGTCGCAGTACAGCGGGCCGCCGTTGAAGAACTGTTCGAGCCGCGTTCGCTCCTCATCGCGCAGATGCAGCACATCGCGCGGCAACTCGATTTTGTCCCCGCAACTATCACACTTGCGTGTGTTGTTCTTGCCAAGAATCGGAGCGTAGTGATCGTGGATGCCGCGCGGCACCACGCCGGCCCCGGAACAGAGTGGACACGCCATACCCAATTGAGCCACGATTGCTTTGCGAATAAAAGCCGATTTGTTGGGCAGCTTGTTGAGAAACTCCGCCAGGTCTTCCTCGACCTTAAAAGCAACAATCTGCGACTTCGGCGACCGGCGAACGGACATATGCACTTTCTCAATGATGGGCATTTGCCAGTTTATCGCATTCCGAGACGATTCGGTAGACGAGTTGAGGGCGACTTAGTGTCGATCAATGCTCTTGGTTCGACGCCGCAGCGAACGATACAATGTGTAGTGCAACCTGCTGCGGGTATAAATCACCATGTTTCAGAATGATTGGCGTCGATTGACAGCCGAAGAAGAAACGATGGCCGCATTTGGTCAATTGCCAATGGACCAGATTGAAAAGGTGTTGGCACCTATCGATTTCTCGACATTTGACGTCGACGATTGCATGACTGAAGAAGAAATCGATTCATTGTTATCGAGCGCTACTGATGGATGAAGATTAGGACACGTCGCCTTCCGTCTCTTGGCCTTTCCCCAATCCTGTCCGTATCTTACTCCCTTGCGGGACGGTCGGCGGAGACCGGCATACGACTCTCGCCTAGGATCTTGGCGAACCTCCTTCAGCTAATCGGAATCGGGCATGAGCAGCAAATTCGTTTATTACTTCGGCGATGGGCAGGCGGATGGCGACGCCGGGATGCGGAACCTCCTCGGCGGCAAAGGCGCCAACCTGGCGGAGATGACCAAGATCGGGTTGCCGGTGCCGCCGGGCTTCACGCTCTCGACGGATGTGTGTTCGTGGTTTTACGCC
>JANNLP010000012.1:0-2097 GCA_031396905.1 Gemmataceae bacterium | reverse complement strand
CGCGGGACAACACGATCCGGCGTATCTGTCGCTTAAACGAACTCACCACCCACCCCCTCGCCATCAGCGACAAATGGGTTGACTCAGCTGAGTTCAACGCCAATACAAAGCGCCACACGCGCCCACCTCGAGTGTGGCAACAAGGTTGGCCGCCGCGGTCGCGGCGAGCATGACCATTACCCCAAGTGCCAGCGGCATCCCCTTTCCAGCGCGTGGGAGTGCGCGCGGGCGGATATCGGGGGCGAGGGATGTTGATAGTGGTTAGGTGTTAGTGGTCTGTGGATCGGGACCGCGGGGCTGGTCACTAATCGCCAGCGAGAGTGTTCTTTGACAACTGAATCTGCAACCAACGCGGCCGGGCCGGCCTTCGTCCCAGCGTTTTTTTCGTCCGGCCGCGTTGTAAGGGGCATCACGCCTTCAGATCGAAGCGATCAAGGTTCATCACTTTGTTCCATGCCGCGACGAAGTCGTGAACGAACTTCTTCTCCGCATCGGAACTTCCATAGACTTCGGCCAGGGCGCGGAGTTGCGAGTTTGAACCGAAGACGAGATCGATTCGCGTGCCGGTCCATTTGAGTTCACCGGTCTTGCGATCGCGGCCTTCAAATACGTCCGCGTCTTGCGAGACCGGCTTCCACTCCGTGTTCATGTCGAGCAGGTTCACGAAGAAGTCGCTGGTCAGCGCATCCGCTCGCTTGGTGAAGACTCCATGTCGGGTCTGGCCGAAATTGGTATTCAGGACGCGCATACCGCCCACGAGCGCCGTCATTTCGGGCGCGGTCAGCGTCAGCAATTGTGCCTTATCCACCAGCAGCGATTCGGCCCGCACGGTGTATTTGCCCTTAAGGTAGTTGCGGAAGCCGTCCGCGATGGGTTCGAGGAAGTCGAAGGAGGCCGCATCGGTTTGCTCCGCGGATGCGTCCATGCGACCCGGAGTGAACGGGACCGTGACCGTGTGGCCAGCGTTCTTCGCCGCCTGCTCAATTCCTGCACAGCCTGCGAGAACGATCACGTCAGCGAGCGACACCTTCTTGCCGCCGGACAGTGCACCATTGAATGCACTCTGGATACCCTCAAGAATCTTGAGCACCTTGGCCAGTTGGGCAGGCTGATTGACTTCCCAATCCTTCTGCGGTGCCAACCGAATGCGGGCACCGTTCGCACCGCCGCGCTTGTCGGAGCCACGGAATGTGGATGCGGATGCCCATGCGGTCGAAACCAGCTCCGCGATGGAAAGACCGGATGCCTGGATTTTGGCCTTCAGCGCGGCGATGTCCTTCGCATCAATCAATGGGTGGTTGACCGCGGGAATCGGATCCTGCCAGATGAGTACTTCGGCGGGAACTTCCGGGCCGAGATAACGTGCACGCGGACCCATGTCGCGGTGCGTCAGCTTGAACCACGCCCTGGCGAACGCGTCGGCGAGCTGGTCCGGATTCTCCATGAATCGCCGCGATATTTTTTCGTATACAGGGTCGAACCGCAGCGCGAGGTCGGTGGTCAGCATGGAAGGCGCGATCCGCTTCGAGGAGTCATGCGCATGGGGCACCGTGCCGGCGCCGGCGCCGTTCTTCGGCGTCCACTGATGCGCACCGGCCGGGCTCTTCGTGAGTTCCCATTCGTAGCCGAACAGGTTCTCGAAGAAATTGTTGCTCCACTTCGTGGGCGTCGTGGTCCAGGTGACTTCCAGACCGCTGGTGATCGTGTCACCGCCTTTGCCGGTGCCGAAGCTGCTCCTCCAGCCCAGGCCCTGCTCATCGAGGCCGGCCGCTTCCGGATCAGGCCCCACATGGGACGCCGGGCCGGCGCCGTGGGTCTTGCCAAAGCTATGGCCACCGGCGATGAGCGCCACCGTCTCCTCGTCGTTCATCGCCATGCGGGCGAAGGTCTCGCGGATGTCGCGCGCCGCCGCCACCGGATCAGGATTGCCGTTCGGGCCTTCCGGGTTCACGTAAATCAGCCCCATCTGCACCGCCGCGAGCGGGTTTTCGAGATCGCGGTCGGGAGTGTAGCGATTGTCATCCAGACACTTGGTCTCCCGGCCCCAATAGATATCCTGATCCGGCTCCCAGGTATCCTCCCGCCCGCCTGCGAAAC
>JANNLP010000826.1:0-16591 GCA_031396905.1 Gemmataceae bacterium | reverse complement strand
CGTAGGATCAATGCCGTACTTCACGCGCAGCGGCTTGCCCGTCTTGATGCTACGGGAATCGATGTGCATTTGGGTCACACGGTGCCGCTTCGCAAGATGCGCGTGTTTCAAGAGCTTGGCCATCAGGCCGTGCTGATCATTGGCAACTACACCGCTCTTGTCGGCGATCCCAGTGGCAAGGACGAGACCCGCGCTCGGTTAACGCCAGATAAAGTTGAAGCCAACGCCAAGGACTACCTCGCGCAGATTCGCAAGATCGTGGACGTGGACAAGGCCGAGGTGCGTTACAACGGCGAGTGGTTCTCGAAATACAATTTTAACGACACAATGGCCCTGATGAACAAGACAACGATAGCTCGAATATTGGAGCGAGACGAATTTACCAAGCGCATGCGCGACGGAAAGGAGATTCGCTTACACGAATGTCTTTACCCGTTGATGCAGGGGCAAGATAGCGTCGAGGTGAAATCGGACGTGGAACTCGGAGGCTCCGAGCAACTTTTTAATCTCATGATGGGTCGCAATCTACAAGCTGATGCCGCCCAAGAGCCGCAAATATGCATGACGTTGCCAATCCTGCGTGGAATGGATGGCGCCCAGAAAATGGGCAAGAGTCTGGGCAACTACGTCGGTGTGGGTGAGCCGGCCAACGAACAGTTTGCCAAGACCATGAGTATTCCGGATGAGTTGATGCAGGAGTGGTTCACGTTGCTGACGGATCGATCTACTGAAGAGATCAAGCGACTGTTGAACATTGGCGCGGGCGAGGACGACACCAAAGTGCATCCGATGGATGCGAAGAAACTCATCGGTCGGGATGTTGTCAGCTTTTATCACGGCAGCGACGCGGCCGTCGCCGCTCAATCCGAGTGGGAACGCCGATTTTCGCAGGGGCAGGATCCCACGGAAATTCCCGAGGTTGTGATTGCGGCGGCGGAGTTGGTCGATGGCGGCATGGTAGTGACGAAGTTGCTACAGAAGATGCAATTGGCCAAGTCAGGCAACGAAGCACGGCAAAAGGTCGTGGAAGGCGCGGTCACGATTGGCCCGGATCGGATGAAGGTTGGCGACCCGAAAGCGATTGTCGCAATCAGCGATGGCTTGATCGTCCGACTTGGTAGTCGAAAGATTGGTAGAGTGAAGTTGGCCAGTTGATTGGTAATTTCAGGGCGAGCGTCGAGGCGTAAGCTCGACGTGGTTTCAATGCACGTCGAGCTTACGCTTCGACGCTCGCCAGTACGACGTCGCCGCAATGTCCTCCCGCGTTCATCTAGTCATTGGAAACTCCACATATTTGCGCGAGCGTGCCAGGTCATTCAACGCGCCCGTCTGGCTTGTGCCGACGGAGCGGCATGGCCATGGTCTGGATCGCTCGTTCACATTCCCGCAATTGGCGCTGAAGCTGGCTGCACCGCCCGCGGACCAGCCGTTGTTGTCGGAGCCGCAGCAACGTCTGTTGTTGCGCCAAGTCATCGAAGAATTGACACAGCAACGCAAACTCAGATTCCTCGGCAAGTTAATTGATGCCCCGAGCGGTGTCAGTCTCATCTTCTCGTTCATTTCCGAACTCAAGAACCTGGGTGCAAGCCCGGTTCAATTCACTGAGTTTGCGGGCGAAGTCGCTGGCCGACGCCATCTCGATCATGATGTTGCATTGATTTACCAGTCATATCAAGATCTGCTGACAAAACACGGCTTCCTCGACCGCGATGCGGTTTTTCAGTTAGCGATGAGTCGGAAACGCTGGCCGGCATTGGGCGATGCGCTATTGGTAGATGACTTTGCAGCGTTTACGCCACCGCAACTGGCGCTGTTACAGCGACTGGCGACGCATATCGGCGAGACGTGGCTGACGTTGCCGGGCGCTGGCGAGGAGTCCGAGCGATTCACCGCAGTCGAACTGGCAAAAGTGTACGAAGCATTTCCACATGTTGAGAGTCACCCGTCCACTTTGGTGAAGCCGAATGAAGACATGCGGCCCAGTGGGTTGCGGCATCTCTCGCAGCATTTGTTTGTTGAAAATTCACCGTCAAGCGATGACGCGAAAGGCATACTCGTCATTGAGGCGCCCGGCATTGTCGGCGAAGTGCGGATGGTGGCGCGGGCCATCAAGACGCAGCTGAACAATCACGTCCATCCCGAATCGATTGTCGTTGCGATTCGGCAGCTAGGCACTTATGCCGATCTGATTGACGAGACGTTTACCGAGTATGGCATTCCGTTCGAGTTGGATGTGAACCTGTCGTTATTGCGGGTGCCGGTGGTGGCAGGGTTGCTCAAAGCGGCTTCAGTGGCAAGCAGTGGTTTTCAGTTTGCCGATGTATCGGCATTGCTGCGAAACACGCTGTTTCGATCTGTTTGGCCGGAATTGGTGACAGATGCGGAGTTGCCCTTGGCGGCAGATATGTTGCTGCGTCAATTGAATGAGCCGCGCGGACGTGAAGCGACTCTCAGTGCGGCGACGCGCTGGGCGGAAGCCGTTCCGACGCCATTGGAAGATGAAGAGGCGGAGAAGACACAGCAGGCACAAATCCACGAACTCGCCAAGCGGTGTTTGCCGCTTATGCGGCGCATCTTCACGTTGTGGGATGATGCACCGCAAGCGGCACCATTCGACGCGCATATTCAATGGCTGGTGGCGTTTGCCGGACAACTGGGTTGGCCGGGCGACGACTCGGCATTGCGGCAACTTCATGCGGACTTAGCGGGCTGGAGTGAACGCGAACGACAGATTGCACCGACGCGAATCTGGCCGCACGATCAGTTTCTGACGCGACTCGGCGAGTTGGCAGCATTGGCGAATCGACCACGGTCGACGGCGGCGGCCGGACAAGTGCGTATCTTGCCGGCCGCGACGGCTGCAGGTCTCGTTTATGATCATCTGTACTTACCTGGTCTTGGCGAGCGCGGCTTTCCCGATCTTTCCGGTGGGCCAAGCCTGTACGACCAAGCCGAGCGGGCGGCCTTTCGCGGCGTCGGACTTGATCTCGAGGTGGTGGCCGAGCGGTTGCCGGCCGAGAAGTTGTTGTTTCTGCGATTGATATCAGGTGCGCGACAATCGTTGACGCTGAGTTACCCGGCAACTGACGAGAAGGGCCAGGAGTTGTTGCCTAGCTCGTTCCTCCGCACGATTCGCGATGACTTGTTTGGCCAAGGCCCGGATGGCCAATCCGTTATTCAACATGAACGACGGACCATGCTTATTGATGGCTTGGACACCGACGCACCGCTGTCGGGTTGTGAAGAACGCATTCGCTATGCCCGAAAAGAAAGTAACGGATCGCAATTGACGCCCGACGTGGCGGCACACCTGGCTGCGGTGCGGCGTGTCGGGCAGCAACGTTATTGCAAGGGCGAATTCAGCGCTTACGATGGCATGTTGGCCAACGTGAGGGTACGAAAACAGGTCGCGCAGCGGTTCGGACCGGACCGAGCGCTGTCACCCACGTCGCTAGAGGCCTACATTTCCTGCCCATTCAAGTTCTATGCCGGGCGCGTGCTCAAGCTGACGCGATGGGATGATCCTTCCGAGGAGATTGAAGCGCATCGTCGTGGTTCGGCTTATCATCGCGCGCTGACCCGTTTGCATCGCGGCACAGCGGCACCGGCCGAACTGGGAATGAGACTCAGTGACGAGCTAGCCTATGCGATCAAGGAATACGCTGACCGGGCTGGCAGCCGGACCACGAAAATTCTTTGGCAACTCGAACTGGAGCGGGTTCAACGCTCGGCCACCAACTACACGGCCCATTCGGACAAACACCAGAAGCAATGGGCAGACGTCGGCACACCGCGAGCCGAGTTTCTGGAGGAGCAGTACGAGATCGTTGTCGAGCATCTCGAAAAGCGCGTGAAGCTTGGTGGACGCATTGACCGGATTGATGTGATTGAGACGGACGCTGGTGTCGTTGGCTTCCTTGTCGTCGATTACAAGACCGGTCGGCGCGGCAACCATACCAAGCCAGCCGTTGAGAGAATGGAGAGCCTGCAACTCGCGGTTTATGCTCTGGCGGCCGAACATCGGCTGGGCGACGTCAAGCCGCTGGGCTTGCTGTACTGGTTGCCGTTGGACGATGGCCCGAAACTGGTTTCATCGAAGAAGACCTTTGTGTGGCCCGAGTATCGCCGGCGGCTGGAGGAGTGGGTCGTTACACTTGCCGAGCACATCCGCGCCGGCGAGTTCCCATTGCAACCGCGGCATGAAGACTCCTGCAACTATTGCGAGTTTCATCGCATGTGCCGGATTGCTCAGGGCCAGCGGGACAAGACATGGAATCTCCCGCTGCCGTTGGTCGAGGATGATGTCGATGAGTGACACATCGGCAAGTGAATTGACGGGACAACAACAGCGGGCGGTGGACGTGCGCGGCACATCCGTCGTCTTGTCAGCCGTCGCGGGTTGCGGCAAGACCCGAGTGCTGACAGAACGGTACGTTTCGCATCTCGCCGTTGACGGTGCGGCCGTCAGCGAGATCATTGCCTTCACCTTCACCGACAAAGCTGCCCGGGAAATGCGAAAACGAATACGGTCAGCGGTGCGGGCGCGGACGTTGCAAGCACAGACCGACGCAGAACAACGCAGGTGGCGCGATCAGGAGTCCGATCTCGAAACGGCCAACATCGGCACCATTCACTCGTTCTGCACGCAGTTGCTGCAACGGTTCGCGTTAATCGGCGGTCTCGATCCCGGTTTGGAAGTTCTGGATGAGACTATCGCGCCCAATGTTCGCGACACTGCTGTGCGCGATGCGCTTTACGGTTTGCTCGAAGCCGACGATGCCAATGGTGAAGCTCTACGCGAATTGGTGCGCTGGTATGGCTGGAGTGCAACACAAACGGGTGTTGACGGACTCTTGCTGCATCGCGACCCGTCACGCTGGTCGGCGTGGATTGAAAAGCCCACCAATGAGTGGATTGCCGCTTGGAAGGCCGCACGCCAATCCCAATTGAATGAGTTGAATCGTCCTGGCAGTGCAGTTGCAGAACTGTTGACCATTATCAATGACACGCCGATGCCAGGGCCGAAGATGGCCGACCGCGTGGCACTGCTATTTGCCGAATTCCCCAAGCTTGCGTCAGCGAGCGATCCGGTGGCCATGCTGGCACGCATTCGTGAAGTAGCCGGCGTAAAGGGCGGCGAGGCCAAGTCCAAATGGTCGGACCCGGTAGCTTACGAACGAGTCAAAGACGCGCTCACGGAACTCCGCAAGATCATTGACAACGACATCGAGCCGCTGTTTGCTGAGCAAGTTGGCTTGGAACGCGCCGCTGACATTGGCCGGTTGTTTCTTCGGGTGGCATCGGAATGCGATCGCGCCTACGCCACCGAGAAGCGTCGTCGCGGGGCAATTGACTTCGACGATCAGTTGATCATGGCTCGCAACCTGTTACGCGACCGCAAGGAAGCGCGGGCGGCATGTCAGAAGCAATACAAGTTCTTGCTTGTGGATGAACTGCAAGATACTGATCCAGTACAGATGGAAATTATCGAGCTGTTGGTCGGAAAGGGTCTGACGACCGGCAGGCTGTTTGCCGTGGGCGATGCCAATCAGTCAATCTATCGTTTTCGCGGCGCCGACGTGAATCTGTTCACGAACTTGCGCAATCGGATGAGCCAAGACGGGCAACTGTCATTGACCGTCAACTACCGCAGTCAGCCGGCAATACTGCATTTCGTCAACGCATTGTTGTGTCGCGACATGCCGGGATATGAACCGCTGGTGCCGCATGTGCCGCAGGTCAACCCGGAACCGTGTGTCGAGTTTCTCTGGACACCGGCACTGAAACCGGCGGTGGAAAGTCGCAAGGCCGAGGCCAAGCGCATCGCCGACCGCATTGCGCTGATGATCTCGAATCAGGAGGCCATTGCGACGGAACGCGTGAAGGGTAAACCACCAAAACTGCGACCTGTCCGCGCCGGCGACATCGTCCTGTTGTTTCGCGCCACGTCAAACGTGGGCATCTACGAGTCGGCCTTAAGTGCCGCCGGGCTGGATTACTACGTTGTCGGCGGCCGGGCCTTTTACGCTCAGCAGGAAATTTACGATGTGCTGAATCTGCTGCAGTCGTTGGGAAACCCGCTGGATTCGCTCGCCCTGGCTGGCGTATTGCGCTCGCCGTTTGGATGTGTCAGCGATGATGGCCTGTACCAACTGTCTCGACATGAACTTGGGTTGTGGCATGCATTGATCGACGGAGATGCCCGCGCGGAATTACCGCCCGACGATCGATCGGCAGCTGAGCGCTTCGCCAAGTGGTTTCAGAATTGGCGAGAGCTCAAGGATCGGTTGGCGATCGCGCATTTGCTTAATCGCGTGATCGCCGATTCGGGATATGATGCGGCGTTGCAGTACGAGCCGCTGGGCGACCGAAAACTGGCTAATCTTTGGAAACTCATCGATCAAGCACGAGCCTTCGATGTCGCGGGCGGATTCACTCTGGACGATTTCGTTCGAAAATTGGAAGACTTGGTCACGGCGCAACCTCGTGAAGAGCAGGCCGCGACGCAGCCGGCCGAGTCGAATGTGGTCCGCATCATGAGCATTCACCAGGCGAAGGGGCTGGAGTTTCCCGTAGTGTTTCTGCCTGACTTCGCGGCTAAGACACGAGCTGGCCACGATCCTACGGTGGTATGGGATAAGGATTTCGGTTGCGTAGCCGCACCGCCAGGCGAAGAGCCGGAGCCGTTTCCCAAGTTCGCACGCAAGTTGTATCGGCAAAGGGAGCTGCCGCTGGAACAGGCGGAGGAGTTGCGTGTTCTGTATGTGGCCTGTACACGAGCGGCCGACTATCTCGCGCTCTCCGGTTCGCTGGGTGATGCGGAAAAAGACAGCAACGTGCAAACGCGCCTGCTGAAAAAACGGTTCGATATCAGTTCCGGCGAATGTCTCGACGCGGCAACGGCCGCACATGAAAAGCCCGCTGTCGCCATCACTTGATTTGTGCAACATGCGAACCAGTTGCGAAATAACTAGTTGACACTGGACAGCGACAAGATAATCACTAAGCATATCACCGGTTTATCATCATTGAGACTCTCAGCACCTCCCCAGACTCAGATCGCCATTGCAGGTCGTGGATGGGTGCCCCCGGACGTTTGCGTTTTTCACGCGAAAGTTCCGGAGCTGTTGTTCGATATATTCCGAAAGGAATCAGTGAATAATGGTGTCCTACGGTTATGTTCAACCGCAGCCATTCAACGTCCTTGTTGCCCTCGCGGACGCGGATCCCAATGATACATCCATGATTTCTGGTATGCGCGGTCATTATGCGCTGTTTTGTGATGAGCCGGTTTCGGCTATCATTGCAGTCGAAAATGGCTTCTCTCCGGACGTGGCAATTATCGATCTGCGTTTGCCAGACGCCACTCGGCTTGCTCAGAAGTTGATTGAATCCGTAGCCATCCAAGGATTGACGTGTGTCGCACTCTGTCATCCACTTGATATGAACGTTTCGCCGCACTTTACATTCCGGCTCTCCTATCCGGTGGTGGTCAGCGAACTCGAGCAGTTGTTCCTGGCGGTCGCAAGGTCTTCTCGGCAAACAAGTGAACGTCCAGCTCGGCACAGGTCGGAGTCGATCGACGATTGTGAATCCGTGGCGCATGACCGTCAGTGCATCAAGTTAAGCGCGAGAACGGTAAGGGCGGCGTTGGGCGTGAATTGAAGCGAACAGGGTCGCGGCGGGTCTATGTTGACTCGATGCAGTTCTTTGCGAAGCAGAGACCAGCGGTTTACGCAAATTACCCAGAATCGCCTGTTGGTCTTAACGTGAACGCAAATTGTTGGTACCGGCGAGAATCGCCGCGGGACATCTGCAAATTCGCCATTCCCCGCAAGTCTTGCCTTTAGCTGCACGATTTCACAACCGATAACTCTTACAATCCAGCCGTTGCTCGGCCGCAAACTAATGCGCTCCGGGTGTATTCCGAACTGGACCTGGTAGCTGCAGCGGTGCGACCGAGTGTACGAGGAATCGGAATGAGCAAGCGGTTACTCACAGCTTTCGGTGCCGTACTCGTTGCATCGACCTGCGCTATTGGACAGTCGCCGGCCGAACCGCTGCCGCCTCCCACAAGATCGGCTGCGCCGATAGCGAATGGAACATCGCGGGGATTTGACGTCGAACGATCGGAGCCGGCTTTAGATTGGCAGAACCATGGCCATGATGTGGCCGGGCTGTTCACCGTGGGTGCCGAGTATTTGCTGTGGATATTCCCGAAGCGACATGACACCGCGCTCATCGCCACCGATGGTTCGGTGAACGGTGTTGCCGGCAATAGCTTGGCGCGAGCCGGCGACGGACGATTGGATCGGCGGGTTTGGAGCGGTGGCCAGGTGACGTTTGGTTACTGGATTGCGGAACCGAATCACTATGCCCCGCTGATGGACATTAAGACCTTTGGAGTCGAATCTCGTTTCTTCGTGATCGGCGAACGATCAGTCACTGCGCGAAACGACTCCTCACCGGTCATTGTGCGGCCGTTCTTTGACCTGAATCGACGAATCGACAATGCCGTCGTTGTTGCCGCACCCGGACTGGCGACGGGCAGCATTGCGGCCACGGCGAAATTGAATATGTGGGGAAGTGAGGCCAATGTCTGGAAGTCGATCAATACCAGCGGCCCTTACCCGACTTGTGGACTGGGGGTGATGGCCGGGTTCCGCTATTTGGAGTTGAATCCCGAGATCGAAATCAATCGCGTGTCGGTGTTCGGTTCGAATCTTGCCCAGTTTCCGGCTTTCCTGACGTTGGCCGGCAGCCGCATCCAGGAGACCGAACGGTTTTCGATTCGCAACCAGTTTTATGGTGGTCAGTTTGGTGCGACGAGTCGGCTCTTTCTTGACGGTTTCTTCGTTGACACAACACTGAAACTCGCGCTGGGATCCAATAACCAACAATTGACAATTGAAGGCAATCAGATCCGTACTTTGCCGAATGGATCGACCGTGGTGTCGCGGGGTGCATTGCTGGCGTTGCCTTCCAACAGCGGCTCATTCAGCAAGGTCAAGTTCAGTCAGGTTCCCGAACTCGATACGAGCATCAACTGGCCGGTACTCAGTAGTTTGACTTTCCGATTCGATTTTACAGCGATGTATTGGAGCAAGGTGCTTCGCGCAAGGGAACAGATCGACACGAATATTGATGTCACGCAAATCCCGAACTTCCCGGGTGCTGCTGGCGTGCCGTCGTCTGGGCTTCAGCAACCCGGCGTGACGTTTACGCAATCGGACCTTTGGGTTCTCGGCGTAGGCGTGGGCGTGGAGCTGACGTGGTAGCGGACATCGTCAGAAATTGCTCACTAATACTCATGTTCCAAAGAAACTAGATTGGCACTGTTCGGGCAAGCCGGCGGCTCACAGAACATGGGTGTAAGCCAGAGTTAACGCTGATTCAATTACGTGTTAATGCTGAACTTTGATGAATCAAATTGCCCCCGATAATCGACAAAGCCTAATCGGTTTACCTGGGCTATGATACGTCGATAGGCATCCAAAAGTGGCGGGATTCCCGGGGGTACCGCCAAACGGTACGCACTTTGCTTTGAAAGGAAAACACAAACGCTTGCGCGATGGCTACGACCGGTCGACGATCCTGACCCACGGTTGGCCAGTGCGCAGTGTTGACGCAGTCAATGCGCTTGGCTTGACACGTTTATGAACGTTGATTCTGTGGCGACGTCAATCGCCCGCGATCAGGGTTTGGGTAAACCCGCCGAGACGGAGTGCGCGCTAAGTGCCTAGGATTGGATTGTGACACAAAACAAAACCATTCTTGCCGTTCAAACCGGCCGGGCCGGCTTGCCCCATTTGTCAACTCGAGCACAGGTCATCGTTGCGGCTCTGCTTGCATTGTTTTTATGGAGTTATTGGCCGGTATTTGGCGAGATGGCGAACAAGTGGGCGAACGACCCACAGTATTCGCATTCGTATCTGGTGCCGGCGTTTAGTCTTTTCCTTTTATGGCGTGGTCGCGGGCAAACGACTTGGCTTGAACCGGGCTGGAGTTGGTTGGGTGCGGGAATTCTATTCGTCGGTGTTGCTCTGCGAATTGCAGGAGCGCAGTTTTACGTCGATTGGCTGGAGGCGATTTCCTTACTGCCAATGTTGGCCGGCACAGTTTTGTTTCTCGCCGGCTGGCCGGCTCTGCGGCAAACATGCCTCGCCATCGCATTCCTGGCGTTCATGATTCCTTTGCCCTATCGAGTTGAAACGGGTCTTTCGCTTCCCCTGCAACGAGTGGCGACGAACGGCAGCACATACATTCTCCAGATGATCGGTCGACCGGCGTTTGCCGAAGGGAATGTGATCGTCATCAACGACGCGCGAGTCGGCATTGTCGGGGCGTGCAACGGATTGGGAATGTTTCTGTTGTTCTTTGCTCTGTCCGCAGCGGTGTCGATACTGATTCGTCGGCCATGGTGGGAAAAGGCCATTCTGATAGTCAGCGCTCTGCCCATCGCGATCGGGGTCAACATCGTCCGCATTGCGACGACAACTCTGGTTCACGAACTGTTTGATAGCACCACAATTAATGCATGGGTGCATGACCTGGCCGGCTGGATCATGATGCCGTTGGCATTGATCACCTTGATCGTCGAGTTAAAGATTCTTTCGAAACTGTTGGTCGAGAACGCGGCAGCCAAGGGATTGGGGACTGCACGCTCACATCGCGGCACAGGGCCACGCTCGGCCCGGGACGTGCCGCCGCCACCCCGCCACCGGCCTGACGTGACTAACGGCATGGCGGTCCCATTAGTTTGAGCTGACCATGATTCACAATGTCAATATGCTACCAGCGCCGACATTTGAGCCCATCGAAGCGTCGCCGCCATCGGTATTGTCGGCACCACCTAATCCCCTAGCGCTGTTCCGGGCATTGCGCCGTCGATGGCGCATGGCCGTCAGTGTCGGTGCGCTTTGTGCCGTCATTGCCGCTTTAGGAGCATGGTTTTTTACCCCCCCGGCCAGAATCACCGCCCGAACGCTGGTGCGCATTCCCCGGAACGATCCGTTCCTGTTCAAGACGTCGGAACCAATGATGACGCTGGAGAACCACCAGCGAAACCAGGTGGCCATGGTGAAGAGTCGCCTCGTACTCAACACGGTGATGAAGAATGAGAAGATTGCCAGACTTGCCGTCATAAAAGAGCAATCGGACCCTGTAACGTGGCTCGAACGCGAAGTTCAGGCGGATTTTGCAACCGCGCCGGAAGTGCTTCGTATCGCAATTTCCGGCCAGTTGGGGTCTGAGCTCGTCCTAATCGTGGATGCCATTCGCAAAGCGTACATTGAGGAGATTCTTGACAAGGAACGCGTCGATCGTACTAATCGACTGTCAATGGTGCGTGAATTCCGCGAGAAGAAAGAGGGTGAACTGCGGCTCAAGAAAAATGACCAACGCAATCTGGAACGAATGTCCGGCGGAAAGGATCCAGGCTTGCGCGGCATGATGTTGTTGTTCATGACCCAACAACTCAATTGGCGGGAACGGGAGTTATTGCAGACGCAATCGGAGCTTCGTCAGAAATCTACGGATCTTGCCGCTTACAAAGCCGTTGAAAAGGACTTGCCTATCGCACCAGTTTCGGAAATGCAGATTGAGGATGCCTTTTCCAAAGAGCCGAAGGTGCGCGACGCCCGCGCCAACATCGCCGGGCTCACGAGCCTTTACGAGGGCACGGTTGCAAACGCTGCTGAAAAGGAAAAAAACCCCACGGCCATTAAGATTCAAAAGGACATCACCGATGCCGAGGACTCGCTGGCGGCGCTGCGCAAGAAGATGGCGCCGGCGATGATTGAAGATCTGAGGCAGCGCAATCGCATCGATGCCGATCGGGCGGCGCAGACCCTGCAGGCGCGGATCGCTAGTCTTCAAGCCCAGGACAAATCGCTGACAGCCGAGGTTGAGGAGCTGCGCAAGACAATTCAAGAACGGTCGGACAATGTCGTGAAAGCGGATGCCGGCCGTGAAGACATGACTCCGCTGGAAGACATGACCCGCGCGATGGCCAGGGAGCAAGAGGCACTCACCATCGAATTGGAAGCGACGAAAAGCCGTTACACAGTGTTAGAAGAAGGCTTGGCCGTCAAACCGAAAGAGGGCAGTCGTTCATTCTTAATTGCCGGTGGTGCCGGGCTTGGCGCGTTCGTCGCCACGCTGCTGGTGTTTTCACTGCTTGAGTTTCGAGCACGTAGGGTCAACTCCCCGGATGAAGTGGTATTTGGATTGGGATTGAGCATCGTGGGTGCCATCCCGGCGTCGGCACGCGTGCGTCCGGGCGATTCGGGCAACCAGTGTCTTGGCGAAGCCGTCGATACATTTCGGACCATGCTGCTAAAGGCTGGCGAAATGGAAAACATCCGCGTCGTCATGATTACAAGCGCTCAGAGCGGCGAGGGCAAAACATCACTCTCGACGCATTTGGCCGCGAGTCTTGCTCAAGTGGGCTATTCAACGTTGCTCATTGATGGCGACTTGCGCAACCCGATTGCCCATCAATTGTTTGACATGGATCGCGGCCCGGGCTTGTGCGACCTGTTGCGAGGCCAGGCCAACGAGGAACAGGTGATTCGGCCGACGGGAATCGCGAGACTTTCAATGATTTCAGCCGGTAATTGGGACAGTCACGCAACACAGGCACTGGCACAAGGCGGTTGCCGCCGACTGATCGAACAACTCCGCACGCAATTCGATTATGTCATCATTGACTCGTCGCCGGTATTGCCCACCGTTGATCCATTGCTGCTGGGAAAACTGAGTGATGGTGCGATTATCTCCGTGCTCCGCGATGTGAGTCGAATGCCAAATGTCTATGCGGCCTACCAGCGATTGACTGGCGCTGGAGTGCGCGTTCTTGGTGCCGCGATGAACGGCGTTGGCGGCGAAGAATACGACGTCTATTACCCATACATGGAGCGCCTCAGTGTTCCGGCGGCAGAAGCGGCCGTTTGATTGGAATCCTCAGGCAGTTGTCGAGCGGATCGGAGCAAAAGTTGTTGAAGTACTTACCCATCGTCGTCGTCGGCCTCGCCGTTTTATCGTCGGGTGCGGTGAGCGGCGTTTTCACGGGCCGCTGGGCTCCAACTGCGGATCTCAAAGCAATCGCACAGCGAGCGCAGCTTCCCTCCGAGGTCGGCGATTGGATTGGCCGGGAAATGGTTGTTACGGCACCGGAACTCAAAGCGGCCAAGGCCGCTGGCATCGTGCGCCGCGTCTATACCGATCGGCGAAATGGCACAACGGTGGGCGTGACTTTAGTATATGGCAAGGGTGGGCCGGTTTCGGTGCATACGCCGGAAGTGTGTTATCCCAATTCGGGCTTCGAAGAAGTTGGTCCTCCGAAGAAGACTGCCCTGAACGGTGAAAACACCGGTCAGTTTTGTGTCTGCCGATTCCGGAAGCCGGGGGTCGGTCAGGGGTTCGTATCAGTCGTATACGGTTGGCATGCCGACGGGAATTGGGCCACGCCGGACAACCCACGACTAATTTATGCGCGTCGGTCGGTATTGTTCAAGCTCTATGCCGTTTCGGATTTACCCAATGAGGAGATTCCGGACAAAGAGAATCCCTCGCTCGACCTCTTGAGTGTCTTACTTCCCCAGTTGAACCTGTCCCTCACCTCAGTCGCTGGCAGCAGCGAGTCGTCCAGGTAAGCGGGCAAATCGGCCAATTTGGTTTGAATTGGCGGCGGTGCCCCGTTTCGTTGCTTAAGGATCTCGTGTATGCAATCGCTACAAACCGTCGCCGCCCAGCAGGCGCTGCAAGCCCGCGTATTCACGATGGCCGAGTTTGGTATACGCTCAAGGCATGAAAGCGGTTGGTATCCGGCCTGCCGGGCGGTGTCGGATTTCCTGCTCTCCTTTGTGCTGTTGCTGTTGTGCGCGCCAGTGATACTGATCGCCGCTGCGTTAGTGCGCATCACTTCGCGTGGCCCCGCGTTCTTTACCCAAACGCGACTCGGACTCGGAGGCCGCACTTACGACATCTACAAGCTGCGTAGTATGTACCACGAATCGGAGCGACATTCCGGTCCGCTCTGGTGCGTGAAAGGCGACACGCGAATTACGCCGATCGGCCGAATCATTCGTCGGACACATATCGACGAGTTGCCTCAACTCTGGAATGTTCTTCGTGGCCAGATGAGCTTGATCGGACCCCGGCCGGAACGCCCGGAGTTTTTGGACAAGCTGCAAAGCGCTGTTCCGCTCTACCTCGAACGGCTTCGTGTCCGCCCGGGAGTTACGGGGCTGGCTCAGGTGCAACTCCCACCAGACTCGGACGTCGCGGATGTATGTCGCAAGCAAGCGTATGACCTATTTTACATTGCAAACGTCAGCCCTGCGCTGGACTTGAAGATCCTGATTAGTACGCCGTTGAAGGTCATAGGTATTTCGTTTCCACTGTTGCGCAAGCTTTTTGTCATGCCATCCGAAGCGGATGTCCAGAACCACTATCGGGGTTCTTTCCCGGACATCGACCTCGGACCAATGACGTTGCCAATTCCGAATTCGACTGAAAACAAGCCACAAGTCCAGCACGCTTAATTCATGTATTTTCCACGACACTTCCACCGAGGTGTTCAGTTCGCATGTGCCGGACCCCCCTATCGGCGGATCTCGTCGGCTCTACCGTTATAATTGGGTCGCGCACCTAGGCCGAGATAAACGCCGGAGGAACCTATCACGACAGCGAAAAATGACGGCCCACCGACGAACAAACATCCACATTGTCATTAGTGTAACCGTTGCTTTACAACAGTTTCGGAAAGGCCCTTCACTTTCGATCCCTGCGTCAAATGGGGGCTATTTCTTGGAGCCATTCCACACGGCTAGCGTAGCTAACTCTCTGTAAAACAATGATTTATGTATTGGCTGCCTTCGATGCAACGCCAATCCCGGTACTCGCAACCATAGACGGTATGTCGTTTGCACCACGGGTGGCATCGAAGTAATGGAGCCAGTAGCCAAGTGACCAACTGACTGCTCGCGGCACGTCGGGCCGTTGGTCCATCGGTTGCGTTGCAACCCACCGGCACGGAGTGCGCGCAGCGCCGCCTCGACTAGTCCCAATGTTAAAATCTACGGTGCCGACCACAGAAGCTTTTGACGATCATTTTGTCAGTTCGGCAACAATGAGTTTGACACCGGAAGCCGATGCTTCGGAGGCGGAAATCACAGTGATTGAACCGCGGCCGGGCTGGCAGGTTCTCAATCTGCGCGAAATCTGGCGTTTTCGCGAGTTGCTTCTCATCCTTACATGGCGCGACGTCAAAGTTCGTTACAAGCAAACCGTTTTGGGTGCCGCTTGGGCCGTGCTTCAGCCACTTGCGACGATGGTGGTGTTCAGTCTGTTCTTCGGCCGAGTTGCGGGGATGGATTCTGGCGGCGTACCATATCCAGTTTTTGTTTTCGCTGGGCTGTTGCCGTGGTTTTTCTTTTCTAATGCCATCGCTTCGGCGGCACAGAGCGTGGTTGGAAATCAAAGCCTGGTGACCAAAATCTATTTTCCGCGACTTTTGATCCCCATGTCGTCCGTTGGACCATACCTGCTTGATCTTGTGATCGGCTTCGTGATGCTGGTGGTCTTGATGGCCGGGTATGGCATCATGCCGGGATGGAGTTTATTATTGGCTCCACTTATGGTGCTTGGCCTCGTCGTTGCTGCATTGGGCGTGGGTATTCTGTTGGCCGCGTTGACTGTCGAGTATCGCGATTTTCGTTATGTGGTGCCGTTCTTGGTGCAACTTTGGATGTTCGCCACGCCTTCTATCTACATGAATGCCTTTGGCGTGGTTGGCCCCAAGGGAACTGCCATTCTGCCGTTCAATCCGGCCTATGGACTCATTGCCAACTTTCGTGCGGCCGTGCTCGACCAGCCGTTGGATTTGCATTCGCTCGCGGTGTCCGGCGCGGTTGCGGCAGTCATGTTGCTGATCGGATGCCTATATTTCCGCCGCGTCGAACGCGGCTTCGCAGACATTATCTGAGCGAGCGAACACGTACGGTATGAAAGGTCCAATAATTGTCTTCGTTCTTTGTTACGGCGGGGCTATCGCCTCGTTGTTCAAGCCGTGGTACGGATTCTTAATCTATGTCAGTTTCGGCATCGTCAAGCCAGAGTCGTTGTGGTACTGGTCGCTGCCCCCTGGCAATTACAGTCGCATAGTTGCCCTGGCCGTGATGGCCGGCTGGTTATTGAACGGATGTGGGAAATGGCAGTTCGGTCGGGGCGGTGTGATCATTGCTTCGATTCTCGGCTATTGGATTGTGCTGGTGTTCGGCGCGATTACTGCACCGTTTCCCGAACGCAGTTGGCCGCACATCGAGACCATGACGAAAGTCATTTTGCCCCTGTTGATTGGCGCTACGATGCTCGACTCGGTGGCCAAGCTGCGGCAACTCGCGTGGGTCATCACAGTATCGCAAGGGTATCTTGCCTACGAATTCAATTTGATCTACTACACTCGCGGTGTCATATCGGCCGATATTACACACGGAGGTCTTGATAAAAAAGGCCTAGCGATGTCGGCGGTTAAATGCATGGGACTGGCCTTTTAAATTGGTTTTTATGCGGCGCGCCGTTGGCAGTC
>JANNLP010000784.1:0-2222 GCA_031396905.1 Gemmataceae bacterium | reverse complement strand
CGAACAATCCCCTCGAGTGAGAGAGGGGCTTCCGCGGATGGACCCGGCATAGCGCCCCTCGGTTGAGAGAGGGGAGACCGTAAGCGGATGGATCCGGAACATGACATAATCGCCCCGCCCGCATCACCTTTCCTGCGCGCTTGTGTATCACTGCGCGCACAACTTCAACCAGGCGAGGCATGGAGCGTCGAGGGACGTATCTCCGCTGACACAGGCGATTGAAAACGGCACTGATCTCATCGGATACAGAGCCGAGCAAAATGTGAATCTCAAACATGCGGCGATCAACCGCAAGGAGTCATCACTATGAATGAGCTAACATCAAGTCGCAGTGACCGCCGGGTCCGTCCACTTCGGTCTCTCATAATATGTGAGAGAATTCCGGGCACAATCTGCTTGTTAACTCCGTCGCCGGCAGTTAAAATCCGCTACTGACCGCACCTGCGGAGTGTTTCATACCTTGGCAACATTGCCAATCATCGTCACGAGGGTCTCGCACATGAAGTTCCGATTCGCACCGCCGACACGGTCCCGTAAAACGCGGACCTCCGGGTTGCTCCAGCGGCGGCCAAGCTTGGAAACCATGGAAAACCGGCTCGCACCGGCTGCCATCGTCGGCTCTGTGTTCAACGACCTCGATGGCGATGGCATTCGCCAAAACACGGAACCCGGCATGGGCGGTGTTCCGGTGTTCATCGATTTCAACAACAACGGCAAGTTCGATCCGCCCACGGCCGGCACCATCGGTGATGTCGGAACACTCACGGCACCGGACGGCAAATATCAACTGCTGACCAACGCAGTCGGTTCCTTCAACGTGTTGCAGGTCGTGCCGCCGAACTTTACGCAGACAACGACCAATCCTACCCTGGTGACGTTGCCGCCGACTGTTCCGCCGGGCAATACGCTGATTCACGGCCCGACGTTTGGGAATAAGCACAATGCGCCGCCGCCACCGACCGTTGGGGGCACCATTCATGGTGCGGTGTTCATCGATGGCAATGGCGATGGCATTCGTCAAAGCACCGAACACGGTCAGTCCGGCGTTCGCGTCTTCATCGATCTGAATAATGACGGCAAGTACACGCCACCAACCACAGCCACCACGCCCGGCGAGCCGTTCGTGTTATCGGGTCTCAACGGAAGCTACAGCCTGAAGGTTGGCAAAGACGGCACTTACTCTGTTCTCGAAGTCGTGCCACCAGGCTTCACCATGACGACCGGCGTGCCGGCCCCTGTGGTAGTCAGCGGCGGCGCGACCGTAGCCGGCCCACTGTTCGGCAATCAACTGTTGCCGCCGCCTCCGGTGACGGGCGGCACCATTCACGGCCACGTGTTCATCGACGTCAATGGCGATGGCGTTCGCCAAAACACCGAGCCGGGTCATGCCGGCGTGATCGTTTTCCTCGATCTCAATGGCGACGGAAAATTGAGTCCGGGGACAAGCCCGACGACACCCGGTGAGCCGCATGTTGTCTCGAACCAAGCCGGCGGCTACGCCTTCAAGGTGGCCAAAGACGGCAACTATTCCGTGTTGGAAATCGTGCCACCCAATTTCACGATGACCACTCCCGTGCCGGCACCGGTCGCAGTGGCCGGTGGCGCGAATGTCGCCGGGCCGGATTTCGGCAACAAGCACAATGCGCCGCCCGTGCAACTCGGCTTCATCACCGGCCGCGTGTTCCGAGATAACAACGCAAATGGCAAACATGATCCGGGTGAACACGGGATGGGCGGCGTGCGCGTTTACGACGACGCCAACGGTAACAGCCAGTTCGATTCGGGCGAACGGTTCACCTTCTCCCAATTCACCGGTCGCTACGCGCTGGGACTTCCTGCCGGGCCGCATACGGTCTTGGAAGTTGTTCCCGCCGGCTTCACCCAAACAGCCGGCCCGGGATTGGTGACGATCGTTGCAGGTCAAGCGTTGTTCAACCAGCACTTCGGCAACGCGCCGAACGGGCCGGCACCAGTGCAGCCATTCGCACCACCGGGTGGCTCATCGACGGAAATCCTGACAGCGATGAACAATGACGACAGCGAAGGAGTAAATAACGCCTTCGCCGGTACAACCAACATTACGTTCCAGGGTGCGATTATGGTTTAATTGGAACCCATGAGCATGAACCGCCGCAGCGAATGCCATTCGTTGCGGCGTTTTTGTTCCGGTAGGATTTCGAATTACTCCCGCGGTCGCGCCCACGGACAGAGTTGATACAGCC
>JANNLP010000763.1:0-1697 GCA_031396905.1 Gemmataceae bacterium | reverse complement strand
ATGCGGAAGTTGGCGCGAATAATAAAGTCCTCGGACAATCCCGTGAGCCGACTCAACTTCTTGGCCAGGGCCGTGCGTTCCTCGGGTGTCAGCCGGTCGCCCTTCATCAATGCGAGAACGTAATCGGATCCCGCAAATTGTTCGCTCTCCGCCAGGGTCTTCGGCAAATCACTGAGCATGTCGCCGGGCAGTTTCTTGTGGAAGTACGCCGTCGCAGTGTACGTCGGTAGGAAAAGCGCGTAGGGCAAATCATGCCCGTCGTCGAACCGTGCGGTAGCGAAGTTGAGGATACTACTGACGAGAATTACGCCGGTGAGTTCCACACCTAATCCATCCTGCAAATGACCGGCAAGCGCCGCCGCTCTGGTAGTGCCATAACTTTCGCCCGCGACATATTTAGGCGAACCCCAACGTTGTTGCCGGGTCAGGTACAGGCGAATGAACTCGCCCATCGCGGCCACGTCTTCCTGCACGCCGTGATACTTCTTCGGATCCACGCCCGGCATCGCCCGGCTGTAACCGGTGGACACCGGATCAATAAACACCAAATCGGTGATGTCGAGTAACGACAAATCGTTGTCGATGAGCTTCGCCGGCGGAGGTGGTTGCGCGCCGTCATCCGGCATCGCCGCTTTCTTTGGCCCCCACGCGCCGAGGTGCAACCAAACTGATGAGGAGCCGGGGCCGCCATTGAAACAAAACGTGATTGGCCGCGCCGGGTCCGGGGCGGACACTTGCACCGTCGGCGGCGTGGGCGGCGGCGGTCCCATCGGTGGCGCGGGCGGCTCCGTCACCTTGACCCGATGATAGGCCACGAAGAAAATGCTCGCTTGCGGCTTGCCTTCTTCATCGCGCAGATAATAAGTGCCCGCGTTCGAAACGTAGTCGATCTTCTGCCCTGCGATGGTGACAGCCGAGCGACGTTCGACCAATCGTTCGCTCGGCGTTGGCGTCGGAACGGGCGCATCCTTCGGCTTATCCTGCGCGAATGCGATGCCGGAAAGTAAACTCGCAACAATGGCCAAGCGCAAGTTCATGCGATCCTTTGCTTTGTTATCGGACGTTGCCCGCCGGCGTGGCGTGCCTGTCGGGTTTACGGCGCGACAACTACCATGTTAATAACCGGACGGTCTCCAATACAGACCTGACCGGGCAGTTTCGGCAATTTGAGCCGACATTGCTGCCGCCCCAACCCGCATATCGAATCCAATGCCGACATTGGCCGAACCGATTCCGACCCTTGATCGTCATCGCCCGATGGTTCGCCGCGTTTTCGCATTGGCCCTACCGGTCCTGATTCAGCACTGCCTGATTGTCGCAGTGAACCTGTTTGATCGCTGGTTGGCCGGGAACCTGCCCGGTGAATCCGAATCCGCCCATGCCGCGTTGCAGGCAGCGCAAACCACCGCCAACTACCTCGCGTGGTTCGTCACGAGCTATACAGTCCTGGTCAGTGCCGGTGCCAGCGCGGTTGTCGCTCGTTGCATCGGCGCGGGTGATCGACAAGGTGCGATCCGAGCCACGCATCAAGCGCTGCTGTTGGCGTTGATCGTCGGCACGACCGGTTCAATTCTCGGCCTGTGCTTTATTTCGCAAATGGTCCGTGCGTTGAACCTGGAGGGCGATGCCGCTGCCAACGCCGTTGCATATCTGACGCCCATGTTCTGGCTATTGCCATTTCAAGTTGTCGAAGCGGC
>JANNLP010000722.1:0-3014 GCA_031396905.1 Gemmataceae bacterium | reverse complement strand
TACGTGAAACCGACGATGTCCGGACCGGGCGGGGCAACCAAGTTCGACTACCGCGGTGGTTCATACACTGTGTTGTCGATGGAAATCGAAGGCCCGATCGAACGGATGCTCAACAGTGTGTTGCCGCACGAAGTCACGCATACCGTCTTCGCACATCACTTCCGCTTCCCCGTGCCGCGCTGGGCCGATGAGGGCGGCGCAGTACTCAGTGAGGACGATGTCGAACGGTCACGCCACGATGGTCTGTGCCGCCAAAAGTTGAACGCCAACCAAAAGATGCCGCTGCGTCGCTTGTTTAATCTAAGAGAATACGGTGAAACTAACGACGTGATGATCATCTATGCCGAAGGCTACTCGGTCTCCAACTTCTTGGTGGAAAAGTCGGACCGGGCAACCTTTCTCAACTTCGTGGCCATGGGAATGCGCGGCAGCTGGGATCGCGCCTTACAAACTTATTACGGCTATCAAACAGTCGAACAACTGGAAGAAGCCTGGCTCCAACAACTCATTGCGACTCGCCACGGCGGGCCCAAGACATCCAATGGCACGATGATCGCCACCAATCCACAAGTCCGCGGATCGGCCACGTCAATGAGCCGCGATGCCGTGCGGCTGACCGTTCCGCCGGCCCAACCGCAACTTGATCCTGCCGGCCCGATCTTCCGCGGCCAAGCCGGTGACGACAACCGCAGCCGGTCCAGCAACGCACCTGTTGGTGTGATTCCACTTGGCCCGACGCCACGTCCGAGCGGCACACCGGCAACAATCCAAAAGCCTCGGCCGATGCCGCCGCCGGTCACGTTGGGCATGCCGGAGTTCGCACCTGTCTCGCAAGCCGCCGCTGTGCGGCCGAACGGCCCGTCACCAGTGGGCTATCAGAACTGACGTAATCGTTCCGTCAGCGACTCCATCGGTAAGCCGATCACGTTCGTAATGCTTCCGACCACGGTCAGCAGCGGGTCGCCATCCTCGCGAATTGCATAGGCGCCGCTGCAGCCGACCCATTGACGTGTCTTCAAGTATTCGTCGATGTTCCAATCGTCCAATTTCTTCATCGTCACGCGGCTCATCTCTTGCCAAACGATTTGCACGTCACCCGGTCGCCGCCATAGGACCATGCCCGTCCACAATTCATGATCGCGCCCGGTCAACGACGTGAGAATGCGTCGGGCGTCGGCTTCATCTTCGGGTTTGAGAACAGGCCTGCCGTCGAGCCAACCCACAGTGTCGGCCGCAATCACAATGCCGTGATCGATCTTCGGCGCGACTGCCGCGGCCTTCATCCATGCGATGGTTGCCACATAACTGCGAGCATCGCCGGTGCCCGCCTGCAATGGTTCCTCCACTTCGGCAGGCATCACTTCAAACGGCACGCCCAATCGTGCAAGTAGTTCACGCCGCGCGGGAGAACCGCTGGCCAGAATCAGGCGCTGCGCCGTGCTTGCCATGTCGAGAGAATCTCGTCGAGAATGGGAATGATGCGTTCAGGCGGCAGCGTCGGCATGCAACTCATGTGATCGCAAGTTCGCAAGTAACTGCCGTGGCAATTGACGTTTGCTGCCGCTGTGCGGTGAAACTGCCCATACGGCCCATGTTTGCGAACCAGAGTACATGTATACGGGGCTACGACAGGCCGGCCCAGCGCCGCCGCGAGATGCAACGGCCCCGTGTCATTGGCCACCACAACATCCGCCGACGCCAGCACCACCGCCAACTCGGGTATGGTCGTCCGCCCACACAAATCGACTGCGGGTAGATGCCGCGCCGCTACTTTGGACAATGCGCGATCTTCATTTCCGCCTACAAACACGACCGTACCACCATAGCGCGATAGCGAATGTCGCGCCACGGCGACAAAGTTCTCGACCGGCCAACGCTTGGTCATCCACCGCGCGCCCATCGCCAGGACGACGATCGGTCGCTCCGCCGCTTGCGGCTTAGCGCGTCGATCCAATGGTACCAAAAACTTCTTCTCACCACCCCCCGCCCCCAGCGCTTCTACGACCCGCCAATACCGATCCACCGCGTGAATCTCGTCGGCATCCGGCACTTCAACGCAGTCGGAGTAGAATCGCGTCGCGCCTTCCCGGGCATTGGCGAAACCCACTCGCCGTGCCGACCCGGTCGCCCATGTCATCAGGCCTGTCCGCAACAGTCCCTGCAAATCAACCACGAGATCAAATCGACCCTGGCGCAGTTGCCGCATGAAGCGTAGCGCTGTGAGTGTCGCCGTCACGGGTCCGCGCTTCATCGCACCACGATCAAACGCCAATGTCGAATCCAAATCCGGGTGCCCAGCCACCAACGGCTCATACGCGCGATTGATGACCCAAGTGATGTGAGAGTTCGGCCAACGCTCGCGCAACGCCGATAACACCGGCAGCGTGTGCACGACGTCGCCCAGAGCGCTCGGCTTAATGAGCGCGATGCGGCGTGGATTCAGGCTATGCAGCGAAGTCATAGCGGCAGCTCCTCATGAACTGGAACGCCAATTCCATGAGTCGAGCGCAACCGCGTGGATAATCCCATCACCAGTAGCAACATGGCGGCCGCCACTAAATACGGCAACTCATGCCGTTCCGTCTGTCGAAACAACACATTGCCCACGGCCGGCCCGAGGATGCGGGCCAGCGCGGAGGCGGATTGATTAATGCCTAGGATCTCGCCTTGGCGCGTTGGATCAGAGCGGCGTGAGATCAATGCATTGAGCGATGGATTGAGGAAAGCGAATCCCGTGACGGCGGCGAATAGCGTCAATAAGAACCATGTGAGCATGATCCTTGGATTGGCGTCCGGTGTGGCAATGGCGGCGACGGCGGCGAGGTTGGCCATCCCGACAAGCATCATGACCAACCCCGCACGCGCGAGCACCCATTCGCTGAATCGTCCCACCAGTCGGCGATAAATCACACCCTGAGCGATCATCAATGATGCGCCGACAAATGAGAAGATCAGGTAGTTGGCGTCGTCGGAATAATCGAACGAGGATTTGGTTAGCAGTGAAAGCGTGCCTT
>JANNLP010000711.1:0-3213 GCA_031396905.1 Gemmataceae bacterium | reverse complement strand
ATCAGTTTCCTGACCGCGAGCAGCAGCGGCACGATCAATGTGACGGGCGGCACACTTTGGATCAACGGCACCAGCGACACCAGCGGACCAATCAGCATCAGTAGCGGTGCCAGCGTCGATGTCAGGAACAGCAGCACCTTTACGTTGAACGCGGGGGCCGTCGTCACCGGCGCAGGCACGCTTCTGGTCAGTGCCGGCAAACTTGCGGTGGCTGCAAGTTCCACTGCAAGCAATGTGGAATTGACGGCCAATTCGGCAAATCAACTAAATGGGCCGGGCGACTTGACCGTCAGCGAAAAGTTCACCTGGTTGGGCGGGTCGATTCGGGGAAGCGGCAAACTCATACTCGCGGCTGGATCCACCGGGCAATTGACCGGCAACTTGATCATTGGCCGGGTGTTGGAAAACCATGGAACCGTCACGCGCAGCAACGCGACGTCGGGATTGGCGAGACTATATTTCGGCGCGGCCACCGGCGAACCCGGCATCATCAACAACATGGTCGGTGCCACCTTCACCGTGGCCGGCAATGGCCAGTTCGAAGCCAATTTCCCGATATTCACAACCGGCAACGCCATCAACAACGCCGGGACGCTGAACTTCACTGGGCCGTTGGCGAGCACATCGTCGTACTCGTCCACATCCATCAGGATCCCCATCACCAACACCGGCACGATGTCCGTTTCATCGTTCACACAACTCACGAACTCGCCGGTCACGAATAGCGGCACAGTCACCGTGGATGCCGGGGTGATTCTCAAGATCCTCGACAGCTATGTGCAAACTGCAGGCACAACCACAGTTGTCGGCACGCTGGATCCGTTCTCAATCGACGTTAAGGGAGGCACGGTTCGCGGCACCGGCACGCTGGATGTGAAAACGACCAACGGCGGCATCGTCAGCCCCGGATTGTCCCCCGGCAAGCTGACCGTGGTCGGCAACTATGTGCAAACGGGGTCGCTTGATGTCGAACTGAGTGGCGTAACCGCTGGTAGCGAATACGATCAACTCGCCGTCAATGGAACTGTGACGCTCGGCGGCTCGCTGACGGGCAGCGTGGGTTATTCGCCCGCGGCCGGCGCGAGCTTTGTGATCATCGCCAACGATGGCACTGACGCGATCAGCGGCACGTTCGCGGGATTGGCGGAGGGCGCGGTCACGACGATCGGGGGCCGGCCGTTCGCCATCAGTTATAAAGGCGGCACAGGCAACGATGTCACGCTGACGCTCAAACCTGTCACCGTGCAAAGCATCGTCATCAACGGTGGCGATGCGCAACGATCGCGGGTTAACTCCGTCGCCATTAACTTTGATCAGCACATTACCGTGTCGTTTTCCCTGGCCGACGCTTTCGTGTTAACCCGGCAAGGTGATGGCAAACTGCCGACGCTTGTGACTTCCGTGGACGATGCTGGCGCGACGACCGTTGTGACGCTGACATTCCTCGGGACCAACGCCGTGGATTACGGTTCACTGGCCGACGGCCGCTACACACTTACCATTGACGCCAGCAAAGTGAGCAACGCCAATGGCCTGCTCGATGGCAACAGCAATGGCGTCGGCGGCGACAACTACACGCGTGTCGGCTCCCCCGCTAACGGCCTGTTCCGCCTGTTCGGCGACGCCGACGGCGATGGCACGGTCGCGGCTGGCGACTTCATCGCCTTCCGTCTCGCCTTCGGCGGCACCACCTCGATGTTTGACTTCGACGGCGACGGCGCGGTGGCCGCCAGCGACTTCATCCAATTCCGCCTGCGGTTCGGCGGGTCGATCTAGGTCGCGGGTAAGAATAAGGCCCACCATAAAGGCACGAAGGGAACGCAAAGAAGAACCGCTTCTTTGTGTTTCCTTCGTGCCTTTGTGTTTCTGCGGTTTGCCTTCCTTGGCGATTCAGCCGAGCTGTGTCACACCACGATGGAAAAATCCCATTCCCACCTGTCCCGAAGTCCGGCCGGCGCGCGGTTAACAAGGTAGCGCCCATTTGCACCCGCCCGGTGAGGAACTGACGATGTCTACGCGAAGCCAACGGCGTTGGACCCCACTTTCCCGGCTCACTCGGCTCGAAGACCGGATTACGCCGGTGATTTACATGAAATATGAGGGCGTCGCCGGGAGCATATCCGTCTCCAGCGACGCGGCCGACGCCATCGAAATCAGCAGCTTTCCACTGGGTGCCCTCAAAGTCAACGGAGCGACGGTGCCGGACGCGGCGGGCCTACCTGTCCGTGCCGACGCGGTGACGAAGATTACGGTCACCGGCGGCCCGGGAGCCAATGTCATCGACCTGAGCGGTGTCGGCTTTGGCGACTTCCCGGGATTGAGAGGGCACAGACCCCGTGTTCCCCAAGTTCCGGGTGATCCCGACTTCGACCTGATTCGCATCAACGGCGGCGGCGGCGATGACACAATCACCGGTAGCCCGTGGGCGGATTTTATCGACGGCGGCGCCGGCATCGACATCATGGATGGCGGGCGCGGCAACGACCATTACATCATCGAACCCCCTGAGACCTGCGACGACAGTGGCAACGATACCGGCGATTCGTGCGCGATTTCACTCAACGGCCTGCCCCCGGGCACTCCACTTCTCACTGGGACCATCAATTTTGACACCAACACCAATACGTTCAGCTACGGCGCGCTCACCTGGACAACGATTGGCATTGAAAAGACATTTTTCGACGCCGGCAACTTCGCCTCTGCCCTGGGTCAAGCCACCGTTAGCTTGACTCCCCAATCGTCAAACCCATCGGCCAGTTACAAGGTCACGTTTAAAGATGTGTTGCTATCGAGTCAAACCATTTCCGGTCAGGGCGCGGGCGATCCAGTCCCGACCGAATCGATTTCCTTCAATTTCGACACGATCAAGGTTGACTACAAGATCCAAGGCACTGGCGGCGATGATACGTTTGATATCAGCCCCGGCCGCAACAAGGTCACGGTTGATGGTGCGGGCGGCAACGATGAATTGTTCGTCAATCACGGCGGGTACAGCTTCACGCAGCCGGCGGGTTCCGTGCAGGTGGCCGGCCGAGCGCCTGTGCTCCATAGCAATGTCGAGACCGTCGAAATAGCCCGGGAGTTTTCTGGCGATGCGGCCATCGCGGACTTAAAGGCCAAGGGCGTGGCTGTCACGGTGGCCACCGGCGATGTCAACGGCGACGGTCGTGCCGACATCATCACAGCTTCGATCAAAAATGATTCGGGACAGCC
>JANNLP010000704.1:0-6092 GCA_031396905.1 Gemmataceae bacterium | reverse complement strand
TTTTCGCGAGCGCGCCGAGGCGCTCTATCAGCTTGTCGCGTTCCTCGGCATTCGGCCCACCGCATCCTTGGTTCGAAATGCCGGGACGTTTCGCGAGAGCATTGGGTTTCTTAGTACCAACGGTTTGATCGACGTGATCGCCCGGCCGGCGGAACGCCGCTGCCGACAGCGGTTCAAACCGGTCGGCGTAGCCCGCGCGCTTTCGTGCCAGACGAAACAACTGCCGGAACGTGTCGGCCCATTCGCCTTCGCCGCGCATGCGGACCTTGAATCGCGATTCGTTGAGTTTGCCACCGCGCATGTCGCGGATACGGCCCAGCACCTTGTCTTTGCGTTCGGGATAATGCAGTCCCAACCAGTCGCTGAACATGTCTTTCACGGCATACGGTAAGCGAATCACCGTGTAGCCAGCAGCCTTGGCTCCGACAGCGGCGGCCGCCTCCAATACATCGGCCATCTCGTGATCGTTCAACCCCGGAATGGTCGGCGCGAACATGACGCCTGCCGGTACGCCGGCATCATTCAACTCACGGATAACACGCAGCCGCGCTTCGGGTGTCGCCGCTCGCGGTTCCATGCGGCGGGCCAAGTTAGGATCGAGGGTAGTGATACTCACAAACACGCCGGCCGCCTGGTCGCGCGCCAGGTCGGCAAGCAGATCAACATCGCGTACAATCAGTGCGCTCTTCGTCACAATGGCGACAGGATTGCGAAACTCCGCACACACTTCGAGACACCGCCGCGTAATCAATAGCCGTCGCTCGGCCGGCTGATAACAATCCGTCACCGCACCAAACGCAATCGGCTGCGGCTCCCATTTCTTGGAGAGAAATGTCTTACGCATCAGTGCGGGTGCGTTTTCCTTGACCATGATCTTGGTTTCAAAGTCCAACCCCGGCGAAAAGGACAGATACTCATGCGTCGGCCGAGCGTAGCAATAGATGCATCCATGCTCGCACCCGCGATATGGGTTGAACGAAAAACGAAACGGCAGGTCCGGACTATCGTTCTCCGCCAGTAAAGCGCGACTGTCATCCCGAAAAAACTGCGTTCGCGGCGCAGGATCCTCGCTCGGATCAAAGTCCTCCCACCGCTCATAATTCAGCGGCACAAACCGATTGGCCGGGTTTGACGGCGAGCCACGCAACGGCAATGGAATAGTGGACATATAAATAGTATAACCGTACGGTCGCCAGTGTCGAGGTCAGCATGCGTCATCTATTTCCGTCTAATTTTACACGACATCAAGCAGAGCCTTTGGATTCTTTGCAGCGATCAAAAGAAGCGTTCGCGCCGCACGTGACGGCGACCGGCGACCTTGTTCCCAATCCTGCAATGTTCGTGGCGAGACACCGAGCAACTGTGCGAATCGCGCCTGCGACAAACCGGTTTTTTGCCGTGTCGCGGCGACATCAGGCACATTAATCACACGGCCGACGTGACCTTGTTTGATTTCCCTAAGGCCCTGGAGGATTTCCGCACCGACATCGCGCGTCTTCTTAATCATCGAGTACCTCGTCGCGAATCTGCCGCAAGACTTGGGCAGGAATGTTGTCTTTGACGTTCTTCGGATACATCGTCAGCATCCAAATCACGCCACGTTCAATCCTGGCAAAATAGATCACCCGATATCCGCCGCGTTTTCCCCGGCCCGGCGCTCGCCAGCGCAACTTGCGCACGCCACCGGTGCCCGGAATGACCTGCCCAGCATCCGGCTGTTCGATCAGCAGTTTCTGAAGCTCCTGGTACTCCTCGTCCGAGAGGTATTCCAGGACGAGGCGGGTGAAGAGCTTCGTCTCGATGAAACTGAACACCAATGAAGTATACGACATTGCCGTACAGCGTCAATTTCAAATGTAATAAGTCGAGGCGTGCGTCGAAGCTAACTGTCATGTCAGTGCGTTTTCGTTGGTTGATAACGCCATCGTGGAGTCCACTTCCCATCCCTCATCCCTACAATGCCAGATTCCTCGGAGAGCCTGCGCGTCATGGCCAGTTTGCTGCAAATTACGAATGCTTCCAAGCACTATGGCGATCAGGTTCTGCTTGATGGAGCCGAGGCCACGATCACAGACAATGTGAAGATTGGCTTCATCGGCCGCAATGGCGCGGGCAAGAGTACCCTATTGCGAGTATTGATGGGCGAGGAGGAACTTGACGGCGGCGAAGTCGTCCGCCATCCGAATCTGCGGCTCGGCTACTTGCGGCAACACGATCCGTTTCATCCCGGCGAGTCGGCCATGGACTTCCTGATGCGCGACAGCGGCCAACCGGATTGGAAGTGCGGCGAGGTCGGCGGACAATTCGAGTTGAAAGGGGCTTATCTGCATGGCCCCATCGCGAAGCTTTCGGGTGGCTGGCAGACTCGCGTCAAGTTGGCCGCGCTGTTATTGCACGAACCGAACTTGTTACTGCTTGATGAGCCAACGAACTTCCTCGACCTGCGTACCCAGATTCTGTTGGAACACTTCTTGAAAAGCCACGACGGCGGCTGCCTCATCGTCTCACACGACCGGGCGTTTCTCAATGCCACCTGCGACCACACGCTCGGCCTTACGCGCGGAAAACTGATTGCCTTCCCCGGCAAGGTGGACGCTTACCTGCAGTTCATGCAAGACCGTCGCGAGCACGGTGAGCGCTCCAACGAGGCGATTCAGGCCAAACGCAAGCATCTGGAAGACTTCATCGCCCGCAATAAGGCGCGGGCTGCCACCGCGAAATTGGCGCAATCGAAGAGCAAGATGCTCGAAAAGTTGACGCTGAACGAAGTGCTCGGCGACGAGCCGACAGTGCGCATCCGCGCTCCACAGATTGAACCACGCAAGGGCATAGCACTTCGATGCAAGGACTTGGCCATCGGTTATTCCGACCGCACCATCGCTTCGGACATTCAACTCGAACTCGAACACGGCTCCCGCGCCGCCGTGGTCGGCGACAATGGCCAGGGAAAGACGACGTTTCTGCGCACCATCGTCGAGTCGCTCAAAGCGCTCGACGGCGAAGCGCGCTGGGGTTTCGGTTGCCAGATCGGCGTCTATGCTCAGCACGTCTATACAAGTCTGCCGGAAGACAAAACCGTCATCGATTACCTCCGTTCGCAGGCGGCCTTTGGTAAGAAGGAACAGGAAATCCTGGACGTCGCTGGTTCGTTTCTGTTCAAGGGCTCGCACGTCAAGAAGAGAGTCGCAATCCTGTCCGGTGGTGAGCGGGCCAGACTCTGCCTCGCGGCCTTGTTGCTGAGCAAGTACAACGTGCTGATTCTCGACGAACCGGGCAATCACCTCGACGTGGACACCGTGGACGCCCTGATCGATGCGCTCCGTGACTATCAGGGCACAGTGATCTTCACCAGTCACGACCGGCACTTTACGGGAAAGGTCGCCACCTGCATCATCGAAGTGCGCGAAGGGCGGGTGGTGAACTACAACGGCAAATACGAGGCCTATCTGGAAAAAGTAAACGAAGAGATCGAAGCGGGCGAACGCGAACTGGCGACCGAGCGGTCGAAGCTGCCCGCCGCCATTGCCAAGGCGCACAAACCCGCGCCGCGCCGCGCCAACCGCAGTGAGAAGGACATCCGCAAGGAACTGAAGGTCGTCGAAAAGACAATTGCCCAACTTGACGAGCGAAAAAAAGAGTTGAACGCCAAGTACCTGGAAGAGTCCAACTCCACGGAGTCGCTACGCTTGCACGCCGAACTTGGCGAAGTGACGCAACAACTCGGTGAAGCCGAGAATCGCTGGGGCGCGATTCAGGAGGAGTTGGAAGCCGCGGAATGAAACTTGGCTATTTCCACCTCCGCGGCCACGCCACTATGCACTCGCCGATATTCGTGTATCATGCCCATGCACCCTCGCGAACGGATTCAGTTTTAGATTCGCAATACCGTCCAACGTCGGCGGCGCTCGCGCGCTGTCGGGATCCATCGGCATAGGCCAGCAATCGCCGCAAGGCGATAAGTGCACGCACGTATTCGTTGGAGTCGACCATGCGACCTAGCATCTTATACCTTGTTATCACCGCAGCGCTTTCCGTCTTGGCGGTCACCATGGTGGCTGAGACGCCGCGACAGACGAGTTCACGGTACATGCCGGCTGTCGAAATCAACTCGGTTGGCATTGACCGCGACGACGCGGTCGATATCGCCTGCCGGGTTATCTCCAATGCCAACGACGGCATTGACGGGCGCATTACGATGGACGCGAAAAAGACCGCCGATGGCGGCTGGCTCATTCAAGCCCGCTGGACCGAGGAAGGCCTCGTGCAATACGCATCCATAGGCATCGACCTTGCCGGCACGGTTATCGAGTATGTGAAATAATTTCCGCTGGTGTCCAACCGATTTGCACGTTTCACGTCAACTCAATACTGAGAAACGGAAGGGGTGGGATTCGAACCCACGGTGACCTTTCAGCCACGCCGGTTTTCAAGACCGGTGCATTCGACCACTCTGCCACCCTTCCGGCCGGATTGACATTCTACCGTTTGGATGGGTTCGCGGAAATTACCCCTACCCTGCCGCGTTCAGCACCGGCATGGTCATGCGGAAATTCACGTCGCCGATGAGGCAGGGGTGCTTGTATTGCTCGGCGGGCCCACCGCGGGTGCGCTGGCGGCGCTGGTCCCAGTCGGACCAGGTGCCGGGCGGCAGCGTCTCGGCACGCACAGGTCCAAGCCGGCGGCTGGTGCGCTTGGCCGCGTACTCGGTGTTCGCCGTTGAAAGTGCTGCATCGAAGTCTCGCAGAAACTTGAAGACGGCTTCACCGGGCCAGGCACCGGCTTCGACGAAGAAGCCGTAATACGGTTGCCGTTCATCCCACACCGGGGCCAGCGTGTACACGGGCAACGGCAAGCCCAGGTTAGTCGTCACCGAGTCAGCGGCCCGAGTGACCTGATACTCGGAAATCTTCTCGCCCGTCAAACTCGCAATGTGGCTACCCTTGCTCAGGAACTCCAGCTTCGGCGTCTTGCCATAGAAACCAGTGACGCGGACGAGGTCGTGCAGATCATAGCGGTACAGCCCGGCTGCTGTCGTTGGCACCATGAAGTATTGTTCGCCTATTTCGAGTTCATGCACGCCCAGCGTCACGGGCTGTTTCGCGTCAATCTCGCGCTCAGGGATGAACTCGAAATAGTGCGTGGTCACATCGGGCACACCGGACGCGGAATTATCTTCAAGCGGAATCGTCATGCGGCCTTCGCTGGCGACGAGGCCCAAGTCGCGCAGAAACGTCTTGCCATACAACTCGCGAACTTGACGCAGGTAAGGCCCGACCGATCCGCCCATCCACGTGCCGATCAACAATCGCTCGGGCGGCCAAACATGGTATGGCCGCAACACGCCCTCTTTCTCCGCGATGGCGGCCAGTTGCTTGGCCCGGCGCGGCTGGGCGTGTAGCCGGGGCTTCAATGCCGCACGCACGTCGGGAGGCAAATTGATGTTTTGCCACAGTGTGCCATCGGCAATGTCGCGCAGTAAGTCGTCGCTTCGGTTGGCAAGCGTGCGAGCCATGCTGACCAGCGTGCTTGGGTTCGCCGCCGTGATGACGCCGACGGGGCGAGCCATGCTCAACCGCAGTGCAAGATAGTCCTTGGTTGCCGTGTCGGTGACTTTGCTGGTGGCGGGCGTCATGCAATAAAGTAAACGCACGAACCGCTTTTGCGCCGCGGAGGTTAATCCAGACAAACTTCCGCAAGGAATGCCGGCTTCTGTGTAATACTCCGACGGGTCGCCGGTAAGCATCAACATCGGGCTACATGAAATCGCCTGGTGATCGAGAAACATGCGCAAGCCCCAGCGGTTCCAGCCGCGCTGGTAGTCGGCAAGATAGCGGGGCGTCACCGGAATAGTCTTGCGAGCTGCCGTGGTACCGCTGGTCAGGGCAAACATTAACACGCGGTCATCGGCAAGCAACGCCTTGGTCTCACCGCGACGCACTCTCGCTATGTATGGTTCCAGATATTCGTAGCCGACGTGCGGAACGTTTTTGCAATAGTCGGCCGAAGTGCGAATGTCGGCAAAGCGATGATCACGGCCAAAGCCGGTGTCGGCATGAAGCGCGAGAATTTCCCGCAGCAGTTGATCCTGAACT
>JANNLP010000678.1:0-2041 GCA_031396905.1 Gemmataceae bacterium | reverse complement strand
CCCGGCACGGCGACGGCACCGGCGACACCGGCAGTGGGCCGTTCAAGTCCAGGTTTTTCGGGAATGTGTCATCCGGGCCGTTCAACGCTTCGTCCCAAGTCACGGGTTTGCCGGTGTACGCGCTCATGCGGCCCATGATGGCTGTCAGCGTGCTTTCGGTGACGGCTTGCAGTTCATTGATAGCCTGGCCTGCACGGATGCTGGCGATCAGGTCGGTGTGTTCGAGGATGTAATCGCCGCGACGTTTGTCGGGCTGGAACGGCACCCGTTTGCCATTGATCGAAAACCTGTCGGCGTGGCACGTGCCTTTGGTACCGACAATGGTTTCCGAAACATTGGGCTTACACGGTGGCAGATGCCGGCACGACGAATACATGTGCGCGCCATTGGGATATTCGTAGTCGATTGAAAAGTTATCAAAGATGTGGCCCGCCTCTTCCGGTGGGCCGGCCGGGCGGCATGGGTTGCCGGGTGTGCGGCCACCAGCACCGTCGCAGCGAATCGGATGCGACTTCATCGCCCAGTTGCAAACGTCGAGATTGTGCACGTGCTGTTCGACGATGTGGTCGCCGCAAATCCACAGGAAGTGATACCAGTTGTAAAGCTGGTACACGAGGTCGCTCATGCCCTGTTTGCGTTCGTAGAACCAGATGCCCGAGTTGTTCCAGAAGCAGCGGAGCGCGACGATGTCGCCGATCGCGCCGTCATGGACACGCTTCAGTGTTTCCATGTAGCCGATGTTGTGGCGACGTTGCGTGCCAGCGACGATACAGAGATTTTTCTTCTTGGATTCATCCACGAGACCCATGACAGTGCGAATGCCGGTGCTATCAACCGCGACGGGCTTTTCCGTGAAGATGTTCTTACCGGCGGCAACGGCTGCTTTCAGGTGCATGGGTCGAAAGCCCGGCGGCGTCGCCAGGATGATGTAGTTGGCGTCGGTCGCCAGCACTTTCTGAAACGCTTCAAAGCCGTCGAAAATACGTTCATCCGGCAAGTCCATGCTGTTGCCAAGCTCCTTCGCCAGGCCATCGCGCTCAATAAACTTGTTCAGGTGCGACCGCACATCGTAGGCTTTTTCTTTGAACACGTCGCCGAGAGCGACGATTTTCACACCCGGTGCGGCCTCCAACACATTCTCAGCCGCACCTTTACCGCGGCCGCCGCAGCCAATCAACCCCACACGCATTTCGTCGCTGCCGCCGGCAAAGGCGTTGCCGACTACAGTGGCGGCGGCTGCCACGGTGGCGGCGGCGATGAATTGTCGGCGGTCGGGTGCTGGCATGATGCGATGCTCCAATTGTTACTTGTCTGTCATCAGTTCGCGACTCTTCCAATTGACGCGTGGGAGCAAGTCCTTCAACTCCGGTTGTTCTTCGACGGCGCGGACGATGCGGAAGCCGACGAAGTCGGCGTCGGTCATCCACCAGATGCTTTGCGGTCGCTGCGGGTCCTGGCGAAACCAGGTCTTGTCGGAACCCCTTCGTGCTGCGGAGCGGCATGCGGCGGCAGTATCGACCCATGAACCGCCACGGACCACGTGGGAGAACTTTACATCGGTTGGCACGCGCACGGGGCGATTGAGCGGCCCTGCGGGTGCATTGGCGTAATCCTTGTCGGAATAGTGGTCGAGGCACCATTCCGCGACGTTGCCGTGCATATCGTGCAGGCTCCAGGCGTTGGGCTTCTTCGTGCCGATGGGGTGCGTGGTGTCGCCGCTGGTGTCTTTGAACCAGGCATAGTCGCCGATTGTGGCTGCGTCATCGCCGAATGAGTAGGCCGACTTGGTGCCAGCCCGGCAGGCGTATTCCCACTCCGCTTCAGTCGGCAGGCGATATTTCTTACCGGTCTTCTTTGATAGCCATTGGCAGTACATCATGGCCGCGTGATGGGTGATGCCGAGGCATGGGCCGAGGCGCCGCTTGTCCCACGCTCGGGCTAGTATTCGACCACAGGCCCACCCTGCTCCCCGATGGCGTCTACGAGTCCCTCGTGACGCAGGCGCTTCAGAGCGCCATCGACGAGGTTCAGCAGGTTGGGC
>JANNLP010000673.1:0-13535 GCA_031396905.1 Gemmataceae bacterium | reverse complement strand
CCAGCGACTTCATCCAATTCCGTCTGCGGTTTGGCGGGTCGATTTAAGGTCGTCAGTCTGAGCCCGACGCGCAAGCAAGGAGTTGGATTCGCCTTGCTTGCGCGGCGGGCTCATGCTCATGGGCCGCCGTCCGAGTTGACTTCGCCTTGCTGGCGCGGCGGGCTCATGGTTACGCGGCGTCCATTCGCCTCGCTGCGCTTCGGCCTCATTGTCACGGGCCGCCACTGTCGGAACTCACCACTGGCGGTGGGGCCGGCTGCTCCGGGTTGACTGGGAGTTGCGGGATGCCGGCGCGGCGGTTGGCTCGTTCGATGCCGACTGTGGGGTTCACGATGATGTTGGGGCTCATGCGGGCTGTGCCTTCGAAATATTCCAGGTAGGCGGGGCCGACCAGAATGATGGCGGCGGCGATCCAGAAGCAGAACACCGAAGGAAACAACATCCAGAAGCTGGTGCGGTTGGCCTGCGTCTCGGCACGCTGCCGGGCCGTCGAGCGGAAGTTAGTGGAGAGTTCCGAAAGTGTCGCGGCCGTGTCGGTGCCCAAGCGCTCGGACTGCACCAGCAGCGACGATAGATTGCTCACCTCGGGAACCTGGGCGCGGTCGGCCCACTGCTTCACGGCAGTGTCGAGCGTGTGCAACTCCGCCTGCTTCGCGGTAATCGCCAACTCTTGAGCAAGCACCGGGTGCGAGTTCTTCATCTCTTTCGAGACGGTTGTCAGCGCGGCCAGTGGATTCTGGCCGGCGGTGAGGCACAACGTGAGATTATCAATCACCATGGGCAGGCCGCGCGTCATCTCGGCTCCGCGTTCGCGGCGGCGCATTGCCAACCACACGCGCGGCAACGAGAACGCAAGCAAGACGGCGAGCAAGCCGACAATGGCTACGGTGACGCCGTACTGCGCCGGCAGAATCAACGCCACGGCCAGCGTCAGCAACACGGCCGACAACATGAACGAAACGCGGATGGCGCGATAGTCCTGCAGTGCGTTCGGATGATAATACCCGGCGCCCAGCAACAGCTTTTGAATGTCGTCACTGCCCGATGCGGTCAGCGGCATTTGCGCGGCCAAAGGCTCGGTAAACCCGCCCATGGCCGGTTCCGGATCGCGGTCGTCGTCTTCCGCGAGCGGATCGGGTTGTTTACGAAAGAGCAGCAGGAAGATCGGGAACAACCCGGAGGTGATCCCGGCAACGATTAGCGCGATTTGGAGCCAATCTCCCATTTGCCTGACCTCCAGGTTAGTATTCCACCCGCAACAGCGACAACATCCAGATGATGCCGACGACTTCCAACACCGCGGCCGTCAGGAGCATTCGTGTTCCCAACACACTTGACGTAAAGCGTTCGATGAAATCCGGTTGCCAGATCGCATACACGATTAAGAGAATGATCGGCGCGAGGGCAATGGCGAAGCCGGTGATGCGGGCGAGCGCGGTGGCCGACCGGAAGTATCCGCGAAACTGCGTGCGGTCGCGGGCCGCTGTGGCCACGCGCTCAAGCAATGTGGCCAGGTTGCCGCCGACTGTGCGATGCAACGTGACGGCGGTGACGAAGGCGTCGAAGTCCGGCATGTCGATACGCCGGGCCATGCCTTTTACGGCGACCGGCACGGCCAGGCCGAGCGAGGTCTGATCGACGACGCGTTTGAATTCGCCGGCGAGTGGCTCCGTGCCATAAGTGGCGACCGTGCCCATCGCCTGCTCGATATTCAAGCCGGCTTTCAACGATCGCGACATCAGGAAGAAGGCGTCGGGCAGTTGGTTCTGAATCTTCCAGCGGTACTGAATGCGGCAAAGGGCAAAGACTGCCAGCGGCAATACCACACCCATGAGCACGCCGAAGGCCGCGAGCAAGTAGTCGTAGCGCCAGAGAATGGGTAATCCGCCCAGGATCGCCGCGCTGAGGGCGATGATGCCCATGGCCTGATAGGTGTTGATGCCGAGACCAGTCTGCGCGATCATGGTTTCAAAGTCGCGGTCGATGCGGCCCGACATGGTGCGCGGGTCGTGTTGATCCGCGGCCTTCAGAAGGCTGATACCTTCGTCGTCGCCAGCGAGGCGCTGGCGACGTGCTTGGCGCATGTCCACGAAGCCGCGCATCATGGCGAAGATCACGTACACGGCCGCCGCGACCACCACGAGCACCAGGAGAGCTGCGATGAGTTCTGTCATGGCTGGTTTCCTTTACTCGCCGGGGAAGTTGCGTTCGGTGAACATTTCCTTGGGCAGGTCGGTCCCGGAAAAACGCAGCCGCTCCAGTAGCTTGGGGGCGTAACCCGAGGCGAAAAACTCACCGGTCGCACGGCCATCTTTGACTCCGGTTTGCCGGAAGCCGAAGACGTCGCGGACCACGTAGATTCGTCGCTTTTTCAACCCGACGATTTCCGATACACGCACCACCTTGCGTGCTCCGCCCTTCAATCGGGCGACTTGCACGATGAGCTTGATGGCCGTGGCGATGTAATTGCGCACCACGGCGAGCGGCATTTCGAAGCCGGCCATCAGCACCATCGTTTCCAGACGGATCAGCGCGTCGCGGGTGTCGTTGGCGTGTACGGTCGTCAACGACCCTTCGTGGCCGGTGTTCATGGCTTGCAGCATGTCGAGGGCCTCGGCCCCGCGACACTCGCCAATGATAATGCGATCCGGACGCATACGAAGAGCGTTACGCACGAGATCGCGCTGCGTATACATGCCCGCACCTTCGACGTTGGGCATGCGTGTTTCCAGCCGGACCACGTGCTTTTGTTGCAACAGCAACTCGGCCGAGTCTTCGATGGTCACGATGCGTTCGTCGCTGGGAATGAACTTCGAAAGTGTGTTGAGCAACGTCGTCTTTCCCGCGCCGGTGCCGCCGGAGATCAGGATGTTGGTACGGGCGGCGACGGCGGCCTTGAGGAACTCGAGCATTGGATGTGGCAGGGTGTTGTTGGCGATCAGGTCGTCAGCACGCAGGCGGACTCCGAAGCGACGAATCGACAACACCGGGCCATCCAGCGCCAGCGGCGGAATGATGGCGTTGACACGCGAACCATCCGGCAAGCGTGCATCGACCATCGGCGACATTTCATCGATACGCCGGCCGACCCGGGCCGCGATGCGCTGGATCACCTGCGTGAGGTGGCCATTGTCGGCGAAGACGACGTTGGTATGTTCCAGCTTGCCTTTTCGCTCGATGAACACCTGCGTCGGGCCGTTGACGAGGATGTCGCTGATTTCCGGGTCGTTGACGAAAACTTCGAGTGGCCCGAGACCGAAGACCTCGTGCAACACCTCGTCAACCATCCGCTCCTGCTCGACGCCGCTGAGCGAACCCGAGGTTTCCTTTGTCAACTTCTCGGCCAGCGAACGGACATCGCTGCGGAGGCGATCCGGGCGGACCTTCTCCAGCTTCGAAATATCCAACATCTCGACGATGCGGCGATGGATATCCGACTTGAGCCGCTGGAACTTCTGCGAAGTCCCCGGGTCCAGATGGATTTCCTGCGTCGTTCGCAATGAGCCGGGCGTGTTCATGGGTCAGTCTCCGTAGTATTCAGCTCACGCTCGCCAGCAGGCGATTCGGCACCGAGGCGGTCTTGGTCTTCGCGTTCCAGCGGTCGGCCAACCGGACGAAGCTCTGGGCGATGGCGGCGGTGCGTTCGGCCTGCATGACCGAGCGGCCACCATTGAGCGAGCGGTTGACGCTGGCCGGGTCATCCGGAATCGTCTCGCCGAGCACGGCGGCAAGCGTCTCATGACCAAGGCATCCCGCCAATTGACCGGCTTGTCCGGCACGATTGACGATGCCGAGCAACCGTTCGGACGGCACGCCGATGTCGCGCAGGCGGCCAAGCCAATCGCTGCCGACTTGCATGGCGGGGGCATCGAGCCGATGCACGACGGCGACGGTGTCGGCGATTCGCAGCGCTTCCTGCCGGGCCGCGTCGAGCTTGTGCCCCAAATCCACGACCGTAAAGTCGTAGCGGGCACGCAGCAACACCAACACTTGCAGCATCGCGGCTGGCTGCCACGCGATTGGCTCGGTCTGCCCGGCCTGGTCGGCCAACACGCTGACGCCGGCTGGATGATCGGCGAGGCAGCTTCGCATCAGGTCAGCATCCAGGCGATACCAACCACCGGCGAGGTCGGACAGCGGATACGCAGGCGAAAGGGCGAGGTTGAGCGACAGGTCGGCGACGCCATCGGTGAGTTGGGCCAGGGCGACGCGATGCGGATGTTTCTCCGCCAGAGCGAAGGCGAGATTGGTGGCGACTGTGGTGACACCGACGCCGGGCAGGCCACCGGTGACGGCGATCACCCGGCCCCACGAGACGCGGATCGAGCCGGCGGCGCGAAGCTGTTGCACCACTCCGAGTAAGTCGCCACGGGCATCTTCCTTGCGAAGGTAGCCTTTGGCACCTGCGCGAAGCAAGCCGGGCAACTCGCTGCCGGCCAATGAATCTGCGACGACGTAGAGTGGTGTGACATTACTCGCACACGCATGAACCGTCGTCAGCGCGGCGGCCGGGTTCATGCCATAAGCCAAAAGCGCCAAGCCGGCATCCCCGCGGTCGAGGCGATCGGCCAACCCTTGCGGTATGACGCAATCGCCGGTCGTACACTGCAGCCCCAGGCCCAACACCGCCTGGCGGAGTTGCTCCCGTTCCGTGGCTGATTCACTTGATACCACAATGCGCATCCGGAATCCTCCCGGTTGATTGCTTCCGTTCACTCCACGCGGCGGATCTTGCAGATGTAGGCGTTGCCGTTCATCGTCGCGGTCTTGCCGCGCAGGTCCGTATCCGTGACCGCATCCGTGCGGTGGATCATTGTCGGCTTCAAGGTGAATTGCAGTGGTTGATTCGGGGCTGGCGGCGTGACATTGACCACGCGGGCGGCGACAAAGCCGGTGATGGCGACTTCGTCGGATGTTGCGTCAGCATACAGCGGCCATATGCGAATCTTGTTGGCTTGGCGTAAGCCGTCCAGCGTCTGGAAGAGCGCTTGCGTTTCCGCCGCGTCGCTGGCCGGGATCATGTTCTGACCGGCAAGCGTAGCCGAGCCGGATTCCGGCAGCACGAATTTGCCGCCGTATTCCAATAAGTCGTCGGCGGTGAAGCCTTCAGCGAGTAAGGTCGCGAGTTCGGTCACATCGGAAGAACCAATATGAGCTAGCGCTGCGTTTGCTTCTGCCAATTGTTCGGTGTTGGTCGCCAACGTCACGGTGAACTCGCCAAGCCCATCGCCAGTGTTACCAACACTCTTACGGGCCTCGATGGCGTACTCCCAAGACTTGGGATTCACTGCACTGGCGTCGGACAATAATGCGAGCGGGGCCAGTGGCGTCATGTCGTTACGTGGCCGAAAGCCGCGAATGCCACGGTCGAGCGTGGCGGCGGAAAGCACGGCCACATCAATGTAAGCGTGGGCAAACCACGGCCCGTAAAGCACCGAGGTCGCGGTGCCACGACTCTGCGACTTGCGACCGGTAATGACCACCGTATTGGTCCGGACTTGATCCGAATGGGCTTTAGTGCGGTCGGCGGGAATCGAGACGAAGTCGCCGGCACGAGGCGTGGACAGCACGCCGAAGAGGACATCACCCTTGCGCGGATTGGCGATGTTCTCGCGCAATTGCAGCTTATGCGAGGCTACCGTGTTGAACGAGGAATAAGTGGCTGCCGTTGTCGTGGCTTTATCAAGCAAGGCTGGCACGAGTAGAGCGTTGCCACGAAGCATGTCGTCGTCAACGAGGTCTTGAGCGGCGGCGAGCGCGGCTGCATCGGCGGCGGTCCGCAAATCTTCGCGGACTGAATAGAGCCAAGACTTGTTGACCGCGAGCGCGAAGAAGCCCAGCATCGTCGTGAGCGCGAAGAGCAGGAACGGCGCAATGGTGCCGCGACGATGTTGGATCGGTGTTCGCATGGGAGGACGCATCCGTGCGCCGATTCCTGAAAGAACTTGTCCCTCCCTCGTTGTGAGGGAGGGACGCATCCGCCGCTTAGTATGCCGAGCGGGCACGATTGGTCTTACCGCAAGTCGGGCAGTCCGGTGTTGTGAACCGGATAGCACCAGTGCTGTTTGCTCCGAAGCTACCCTGATTCATCCAGCTTTGGCCGACGGCCTGCATCGTCCCATAGCCCGCCAGCCGATTGTTTGGGATCATTTTGCCGGTGATCAGGTTGACGTTGGAACTGTATGGAGGCGGCGGGTAGTTACCGTTGCTGCGTCGACCACCGTAGCCGCCGTAGTCGCCAAATTCGCCGCCGTCGTAAGGCTTGCCTTCAAGCGTGAACCGGGCCTCACCTACCTTATGCACGCCGGAGAATCGTTCTACCGCTGTAAGAGCCGGCGGCGGTGGTGGCGGCGTCGTCTTCAGCTCGAAGAGCTTGACAAGCGCTTGGTCGGAGATGACGTGGTCGCCACCTGCATCGCCGCCTTGCATGGTGCTCATCAATTCCGTGGCTTCCTGCACTTCCGGCGCGCTTTCGACGATCGCTTCGCCGTTCTTCAGTCTGGCGAGCTTTTCATTTCGTTCGGATTCGAGTTTCTTCTGATCGATCTGCGGCAGCGGGGACATTGATAGCGATCCCTTGCTGCGGGCAAACTCCATAAGGGCCGCCCGATACGAGTTAATTTCGAGCGTAAACTCGACCGGCTTGTCCTTCGGGAGTGCTGCAAACACCGGCCACAAGGAATCGCGCTTGGCGATGACGCGCACCCGTGGAGCAATGGCCGCAGTGCGGGTCGAGGTGCCACCTTCTCCACCTTGAATCACACTCGTCATGTACACGTCCACCCATTCGCCGACCTGGATCAAACCACCGGCTGACCGGTCCTTCGGCAGCACGACGTCCACCGCGCGGTGATCGGGCAACAGCCGTTCGTTCAGCGGTACCGGCTTGACAAATTCTTTGAGCAGATCGCGAGTGATCGGCGTATCCGCTTCAATGTTTTGTTTGGCGACACGGAGATACGCGGCGGCCGCGACCGCAGGCAGATATTGATCGCGATCTTTGTTGAATGCGGCAACTTCGCTTGGTTTGAGATTGCGAACCCTGATCGCAGTCTGGTCGATCATGTCGTCCTTGAACACGTTTCGTGCCGCCACGAGAACCTGGCTTTCGGTTGCCCGTACAGGATCAACTTGTCTGGCGGTGAAATAGCCACTCATTTTAAGTGATACAGCGATGCCCAATCCGATCAGGACTGCCGCTGTCAGGGCGAACAGTGTACTTGCACGCATGTGGAATACTCCCGGTCGTTCCGACCGAACCAATGGTCGTTTATGTCCCCACTGCGGTCGATCCTTGACCGGAACCCATCCATAGGTCTTCACCTTATCGGACGTTGGCCGTGCATCGAAGGATGACAGGCCGACAATCCGCAGGTTCCTCACGCCCCCAAGGGCGCGTGTCCTTTACAATCCGAAAATCCCCTATTCCTTCCGCATCACCGCGCGCGCGATCAACTCCTGGTTGCGCAGGCTGAACCCGATGAAGCCGAGCAGTTCCGGCACCAGGCACGACGTTTTCACGCGAACGACAACAGTAACGGGGTCGCCCGACGCGATCGGGTCGCCATTGCTATCATTGACCGCCAACTGCACGGTGGCCACTTTTCCGCCCAAAAACCGGTCCACGGTGGTTTGGACTTCCGACGCCGAGCCACCCAGGGCAGCGACTCGGCCCGCCTCACGGGCGGCACTGGTCACCTGCTGCCGGGCCGAGATCAACATGCTCAGTTGGACCATTCCCAGCACCAGCGCCATCAATATGGGCAGGGCCAGCAGCATTTCCATCGCCAAAGCGCCCGGACGACGTGGTTTTTGGCAAGCGCGCATCACTGACTCCTCGCGGCCGCGGCCGGCATTTGGTCGGGAACCAATCCTAGTTCCTGATGGAGTTTCCATCCCAACACAAGCAAAGTGGCCAAACACAGCGGCGTGCTGAAGGTTAGCAACCGGCGTGCGCGTTTTTTTATCGACAAGTTCGTGGGTCGGCGCAGTCCGCGAAGACTGCCCCTCGATAAAGAATACGCCCCCTGGACAAGTACGAGGGCAAGTACAATGAGGATTGACATGATAATGACCCAGAGCGTCCAACTCGGGCCGATCCAGCCGCCGATGGCAGCACAGAGTTTGACGTCGCCGCCGCCGGCGACGCCCAATAGCCACAGAACCGTGTAAAATGTGAATCCGAACAGGAACCCCGATAAGGCGAAAAGTAAGCCATCAAACCCGCCCCATCCCGATCCGGCATTAGTCCAACACCAAGATCGCGTGTTTTCCATTCCGCCAAGCCATGCACAGCGGATCACGTTAAAAAGTATGCCGACGGGTAGTGCCGTTACTGAAATCTGCTTCGGAATTATGGCAAAGCGCAAATCCATGTACGTGGCTGCCGCCAGAAACGCGGTCAGAATGGCCACGAAGCTCCAGCCAAAGGCAATACTCGGGAAAAACTGCGTCGCCATTGAGGTTCCGCCACGGGCAAGGCAATCGATACCACTAGGCAGTCGGACCGCGACGATTCCTACGTCCATTGAAATCGCTGAAACCGGCAAGAGGCGGACCAGTCCCGTTGACAATGTCGGTATAGTTTACCGGACGTTGTGTCCGCGAGTTGCGGCGGAGCGGTCGCCGCTGCAATTCGCCGACCAACGGCTTCGATTCACCACGATTTACACCTTTGAACTGTTTTCGAGTCAACAACGTCCGATAACGCAAGAAGGGTTTTGAGGACTGCTCCTCAAAACCCTTCTCGTTTCTCTGACGTTCGACTGCAATTATTAGTTGCAGGGGATGACGTCGATGGCCGACGGAATGGCCGGGACGGTGCAGGTCGGATCCGGCACGAGTGACGGAGTGTCGATGGTCTGCGAGCCATCGGTAGCCGAGCAGCAGCCGCTTTGGCCGGACAGGGTGTAACCCTGACTGAGGGCCAAGTAAGCGTTGGCGAGTTCCGCCAACTCGGTGTTGACGGCGTCACGAACGCTCGCCAAACCGACGATGATGCCGATCACGAGGATCGTCGCGACGAATAGATATTCGGCGGCGATAATCGCGCCAGCGTCGTCTTTCCACAATTTCTTCAACATGTTGCTAGCAACCTCCCGATGCACGGTCCCAGCGAACAAACTCGGCAATCGTCCGCTACACACGGACGGCGGTCAGCCGAGCTACGGCCGTAGTTAGCTATTTGTTCTTAGGACCGGTTGGTCTTACGCAATTATCCAAATACACTCAGAGGACTCAATGTACTTTTAGCATAGGGTATCCGTATTGCTGCAACGGATTCTCCCTATTCGATACAAATATCATAATCGGAATAATCGTTAAGGCCGGTTAGGTCGGCCTTACAACCCGCAAGTCCCAACTAACTAATCTGTTTCGGTTGCCGTTTTGGCTCAAAACAACTCCGACTACGTCCGATAAAGAAAATCGGGTCCTGGGTATGTCACCCAAGACCCATTTGTGCATTGCGGACGCGTTCCTGCGAGGATCAGTTGCAGGGGATGACGTCGATCGCCGATGGAATGGCGGGAACGGTGCAGGTCGGGTCAGGAACGAGGGAAGGCGTGTCGATGGTTTGCGATCCATCAGTGGACGAGCAGCAGCCGCTTTGACCGGACAGGATGTAACCCTGGCTGAGTGCCAAGTAGGCGTTGGAGAGTTCAGCCAACTCGCTGTTGACGGCGTCGCGGACGCTCGCCAAGCCGACGATGATGCCGATCACGAGGATCGTCGCAACGAACAGATACTCCGCGGCGATAATCGCGCCCGCGTCGTCATTCCACAGTTTCTTCAACATGGTGCTAGCTCCCGATGCACGGTCCACGAACAAGCCCAGCAATCGTCCGCTACGCACGGACGGCGGTCAGCCGAGCTACGGCCGTAGTTAGCTAATTGTTCAACGGACCGGTTAATCTACAGCAATTATCCACATGGCTGTTGTTGACTCAAGATAATCTCTGCGCCCGTCGTGGCTTTCCTTGCCCATGGTTCTCCCGGTTCGATACAAATGCCACAATGCAAGAATCCGTGAGAATGCGGCTGCGGCGAATATCGAGCATGAGAAGCAAATTCGACGGCATTCCTATACTGTTTCCTCATGAGCCGTTTGTCCCTATTTGTGGACCGCGAGAATGGCCTCGGCGCCGGTTTGAACCTCAGTGACCCCAATTCCCGTCTCGCTCGATATTTCGTTCCCATGGGCCATGTGTTGGCCACTGCGATCATTGCCGTAGTCTTCATCTTTCTCAACTTCGTACCGCTGAACCACACTGATGTCTGGGCGCACCTGAAGTTCGGCGAACACGTGCTCGATACACATCAGTTTCTATCTGGTGAAACGTTTTGTGCATTTGCCAGCCCCCAGACCGCCTCAGGAAATTATTGCTGGCTCAGCCAGACACTGTTCGCCGGCGTTTATCGGCTCGGCACCTGGTTTGGCGGCGCCGATCTTCAATTGCAAATGGCATACGGCGCAGATAACTTGCGCTTCCTTCATGCCGTCCTTGTTTCATTGCGATTCGCGTTGCTCTACTTTGCCTTCCGCCGGGTTGCGCGTTCGGGACTGGTTGCCGCACTGGGCTTGGCTTTTGTCACGTTCATCAGCGTCGGCAGTCTTGGCGTGCTGCGGCCGCAAGTCATCGCAGAGCTATTATTCGCGGCGATATTGCTGCCGCTTTCTCGAAGCCTGCTATCCCTTCGCGCCACCATTTTGATTCCACTGGTGATGGCGCTTTGGGGAAACGCACACGGATCCTATCCAATTGGTCTCATCATGTTGGCGATCGCATGGATCGCACGATTCATGGAAGTGACGCTGGGACCACCACCTGGACTTCGCGCGGTCAAGGCCGATACGCAATTGAGACGGTTGACATTGACCATAGTTCTGTCCATTATCGGGATCGCGGTTCTGAATCCCGATGGCTACCGAGTCTATTTGAATACCCTGGCGATGGCGCAACAACCGAACGTCATCTTAATGGATGAGTGGTTACCCCTTTGGTCGCCGAACACTGTTGTGGCACGTATCGCCTTTGGCGTGTGCGTCGGCCTCGTTCTGTTTGCCGTGATTGCCGGTCGCCATCCAGGATACTGGCTCACGTGGCTGATGTTGATCGCTTTCGGCGGCCAAGCGGTGTTGCATCAGCGCGGAGTGATCTGGCTCTTCATGATCGCGCCTTGGATCGCCATGCCGCACTTGGGTGATGCCTTTGCCCGCTACCGGCCGGCATCAATGGTCAGCGTTCCCAGTTTTCGCAAAACGCTGGTGGTTGGCATGATCACATTCATTGCCGCCATGTGGAGCTTACCCCTCCAACGACTGACCAGCGGCAAGGCGCCGGAATTGGCTCGATCGGTTTCCGACGGCACCCCATGGGTACAAGCCTTTGCCATTACTCAGCCTGATCGAATCGCTGATGCTCCGCTGACGAAGGCGATCCGCAAGACATTTGCCGAGGGCCGGTTCACCGGCGCTATTTACGCCGGCGACACTTTGGGCGATTTCTTCCTATGGCAACTACCGTCGCCAGCACCAATATATATGTACTCGCACGTGCAACTGTTCTCCTCCGACCAATGGCAACGCTACACCCTGATCCGCGACTGCCAGGATAGCTGGCGGAAGGAACTGGATCGCGCTAGAATCAATCTCATCGTGGTCCGGCCCGCAGTGGAACCCAGCATCTGTCAAACGATGCGCACCGACGCCAATTGGACGGTCGTTACGGATGAGGCCGACCTGACCACGAAGCGCGATCCCCGCAATCGGCTGTTTGTCGCCCTGCGCAAGGTTCCAATGTCCGACGTCGCACCGCAGTAGCCGCTGGCCACGGAGGCGTTCATGGCGATGAAGTGCATTTTGCTCGCCGACCCGGGTATCGACACCGCATTCGCCATCGCGCTGGCCTTGCACGACCCGAAACTCGAAGTCCTGGGCTTGCTCGCGACCGCAGGCAATGTTGGTGCCGAGCAAGCGACGCAAAACTGCCTCATCCTCAACGACCAGCTCGACCCGCCACGCTGGCCTCGCATCGGAGCTGCCCTTCCGGTCGAATACTCAATGGACGGTACATCCCTGCACGGCCCCGGCGGCCTCGGCGGCGTGCGCTTTCCATCCGTTAAGCTGCATTCGCCAATATCCAGCGACAAGCTGCTCGTCGAGTTGGCGAAACAACATCCCAAAGAAGCCGCCCTGATTGTTCTCGGCCCGTTGACCACAGCTGCCGTCGCGTTGGAACGTCATCCGGAACTCGCCGAACTTCTCGATCGCATCATCTGCGTTGGCGGCACGTGGCGCGAACATGGCAACGTCGGCCCGGTCAGCGAGTTCCACTTTGCCCTCGATCCCAATGCCGCTCGTACAGTCTTTAATGCCAAGGTGCCGGTCATGGTGGTGCCACTGGACGTGACACGCCGTCTCATCTTGTCGCCGACTGACCTGCTCAGCCATCCCGACCCCGATTCCAAGATCTGTGCGTTTCTCCAGAAGATCGTTGCTTATGGCATTCGAGCGACTGCCAACCAATTTGGGATTGAAGGCTTCCATCTGAAAGACGTCCTCGGCATCGTTGCCCTCGCGCGCCCGCAGGCTTTCTCGATGCGCAGCGTCTATGCGGACGTGGAATCCCAGGGTGACCTCACCCGCGGCATGTTGGTCGTGGACACCCGCCCCAACCCCGCCGACAAACCCAACATCGACCTGGCCATCGACGTGGACGACACCATTGCCCGCGAGTATTTCGCCGAAACGCTGGGCTGGCTTTAGCAGGAACACGCCGTCAACCGTCGTACGAACGTTCGTTAGAATCCGAGCACTTTCGCAGTTCTCTAAAAATCTGAGAAAACCAGTAGTGCATTCCTTGGCTCCGCCGATTACAATTGTCATGGGTCTCGTTAGGCTCGACTCGCACAGTTTTGGGTGCGGGGCATCTCGTCGGGTGCCTTGCCCAGTTCGGGAGGTACCGACATGTTCCTTTCGTTGCGATCCAAGCGCGGCGTCCACGCCGGCTTCACGTTGATTGAGCTGCTGGTTGTCATTGCCATCATCGCCATCTTGATTGGATTGTTGCTGCCGGCCGTGCAAAAGGTCCGCGAGGCAGCCAATCGAACCAAGTGCGGTAATAACCTCCACCAACTTGGTATTGCCGTACACAACTTCGCTTCCGTCAATGGCCGGTTTCCTGCTGCTTACAAATCCACTGGCACGTTGCCCGGTTGGGGTTGGGGTTCGCAATTGCTGCCGCTTTTGGAACTGGGTGCCCACTATGATGCGGCCAAAGTTGCCAAGCAACCCTTTGGCAACGGCGCCAATCCTGCCCTACCGGATGCCGAAACCAGGAAACCGCTGACTCAATTCCGCTGCCCCACCGATCTCGGACCGGATGAAAACAAGTTGCGGCTCAATCACGGCAACTCGAACTATCGCGCCGTCGCCGGCCCATTGTTCTTCATGTACTTCACCCCGGATTTGGATACCGGCGGCATTATGTTTCAAAACAGTAAGGTCAGTATCGAGTCCGTGACCGATGGCCTGT
>JANNLP010000254.1:0-2130 GCA_031396905.1 Gemmataceae bacterium | reverse complement strand
GTGAACACGGTATGCGGATGGTCCATTCCCAGCACTTTCACCCGCAGCCACAGTGCGTCTTCAAAGAGCGGCATGGCCGCGTCGAGCTTTCCGATGCGTCCATACATTGACGCCAAATTACTGACCGAAGTGATGGTGTCGCGATCTTCCGGTCCCAGCACCTGCTGCCGGGCAGGCGCCAACATCTCAAACAACTGCAGGGCATTGTCAATCTGACCCTTGCGAAACAATGTCGTGGCGATGTTATTGGCGGCGGCCAGCGTGTCCTTGTCGGGTTTGCCGTCTTTATCAAAGCGCTTTTTCAATTCGTCATGGACTTCACGGAAGATGACTAGCGCTCGATCCAGTTGACCCGCTTCGGAATAAGCATCGGCCAGATTTGACTTGACCGCCAGCATCAGCCTCGGATCGGCATTTGGGTTAGCTTGCAGCTTCTTAAGCTGTTCATCGAAGTCCTTGATTTGCAAATCCAGTTTGCCGCGGGTGTTCTTGCAAGTTAACCAATTGTTCCGCACCTTGACGGTGAAATCGTCTTGCGGGCCGCGCTCCGCTTCGTACAGCTTCAGCGCGCGTTCCAACTGCGGTTCGGCCCGTTCGAGCTCGCCGAGCAAGCTGAGGTTGTTCCCCAAAATGGCTCGGACTCGCGCTTCCACGCGGGGAAGTTTCCCAAACTTTTCGCTGACAAGCGGTATGGCGCGGTCAATGGCGGCACGAACAGTCGCATCGTGCCCGAGGCCACCCTCGTTGGGAGCGCGCACGGCTTTGAGCACGTTGTCTTCAAAGAAAGTCTGTACCGCGATGGACTCCGCGTTGGCTTCCTTGGCGCTGTCCCGTTCTTTCTCTGCGGCTTTCTTTTGCTCCGCCTCGGCCAATTGAGCGGTTTCAGCGACGCCCTTTGCAGCCTTCATCTGGGAATACATCGCCGCGCTGAAGATCGTCGCTCCGATCAACAGCATCACGCTGGCCGCCGCGGTCGCAACCACTGTGCGGTGCCGGCGGACAAACTTCTGCACCAGGTATACAGTGCTGGGCGGCCGTGCCGTCACGGGTTCGTTTTGCAGGAAGTGCATCAGGTCGATGGCGAAGTTGTTGCACGTCTCGTAGCGGCGATCGCGTTCCTTCGCCAACGCCTTCATGACGATCCAGTCGAGGTCGCCGCGAATCGACTGTGGAAGTTTCGCCGGCTCAGTTTTTCGCTGCGCGCTGATGCCCGGCAGAGAATCCTTTGAGTCGCTGAGCCTCGTGCTGGGACGCGGCGGTTCTTCCTCTTTGATCCGGCGAATCACCTCAGCGAAGGCGGCACGTTGCAACGTATCACGGCCAAGCGGCGTCGAACCGGTGAGCAGTTCGTAGAGCATGACGCCAAGGCTGTAGACATCGCTGCGGGTGTCGATGTCCAGCGCGTTCAGCTCGGCCTGTTCCGGCGCCATGTACTCCAACGTGCCGATGACTGAACCGAACTCGGTGAAAATCGTCTTGTCGGTGAGTTTTGGCCCGGTCGCCTTGGCGATACCGAAGTCAATGACCTTGGGAATCGGCCGGCCGTCGTACAGGGCCACCATCACGTTTGACGGCTTAATGTCGCGGTGAATGATGCCCTTTTGATGGGCGTGTTGAATCGCCTGGCAGATTGGTATGAACAATTCCAATCGTGCTTTGATGTCCAGCTTTTGATCATCGCAGAACTTGGTGATGGGTACGCCTTTGACCAGTTCCATCACAAAATACGGGCAACCGTTTTCCGTCGTGCCCGCGTCCAATACTTTTGCGATGTTGGGATGGTCCATCAAAGCCAACGCCTGGCGCTCGGCTTCGAACCGGGCCAGCACGCGATCACTATCCATGCCCGGCTTGATGGCTTTCAAGGCGACAGTGCGGCGGACGGGCTTCTCCTGCTCGGCCATCCAGACGCTGCCCATGCCGCCTTCGCCGAGCTTTTGCAACAACTTGTAAGGCCCGATGCGACCGCCTTGCGTCAAGATTGCACCGTGGCCGCCATCTTCAGCAAACGGGCTGGGCGTCGCCGGTCGCGTCGGTGGCGTAGCCGCAGACGTCATCGTGGCCATGGACGGCAAAGGCGCTTCACCGGTTTTCTCGTAGACACCGACAAAGGCTTGCACGACTTGTGCT
>JANNLP010000664.1:0-13966 GCA_031396905.1 Gemmataceae bacterium | reverse complement strand
AACTGCCTCGCCGCTAGTTCCCGGTACTTTGGCGATCCCAGTGCATTCAACATCGCCGGGCACCACCGGTTGGTCCGCAAGTCCATGATGCCCGTGGAAGCCGCCGCGGAGACGCTGGTCACATCGAAGCGACCAGTCATGAAACCGGCGACCATCGGTCCGTGCGGCAACATCCACTTGGTTCGCTCCCAATCGCTCGCCGACAATGTAGCTTCGTCTTTGACTAAATGGGTGAGTGAATAGCGGATCGCCCACGGTCCGCCGATGAGTTCAATCGCGCGGCCCATGCCGCCGAGTCGCGTCAATCCTTTGACGTGATACTCGGCCAGCGTGTGATCGTTCCAACAAATGGCCCGGCGAACCTGCGCGCTGTCAGCATCAATGCGGCCGGCTGTGTGATGCGTCGCTGAAATGCCAATAGCCGCCCAATCTTCTAGTCGGCCAACGTCGCGCAGGCGATTGGATAAAGCACGAATCGCCGCATGGACCTGCCCTTCGATTTGCATCAGGTTGAGTTCGCTGACGCCGCCAGCCGTCCACAAATCCGTCGGTAAATGAATTTCAGCCAGGTTCGTGCCATCCAGCGCGAAGGCGAGCCCCTTCACCGAACCGGTGCTGAAGTCAAAGCCGGCGATCACTGTTCGTTCATTCAAACTCATCATGGCAATCCTCGTACCAATTGCAAACTACCTGCCAACGGCACCGTCGGCCATTGCCGTCAAGTGCAGTTGTCTTCGCGCACGGAGTTCAACTTGTTTCGTCATGGCCCGCATTGATAGACTACGGTCGTTGCCCGGAGGAACCGTGTTGAAGTGATCGACGAACTCGCTGCACCCGTCGCATTGGAGGCGTACCTACTCGGGTGTGTCGACTTCGACTCACTGCTATCGTGGCAACGCCGGATGGTCTACGAGGTTAGCGGCGATCGTTCCCGCGGCGTGTTGACGCTTTGCGAGTTGCCGCCGATGATTTCAATCGGTCGGTCCGGCTCGCATAAACATGTGCTGCTCGACAAGGCCGAATTGTGGTCGCGCGACTGGCCGATCCACTGGGTCAATCGCGGAGGCGGGTGTCTGTTGCACGTACCCGGGCAACTTCAGGTATTTGCGGTACTCGCCATTGACTCGCTGGGTCTTGGATTGACAGCGTACCTGGAAATGCTGCACGATATATTGCTCACCGTTTGTCATGAATGCGACGCTCGTGCCGAGATCATTCCCGGTCGAGCCGGCATTTGGTCACAGGGTCGGCTGTTGGCCCACGTCGGAATCGCGGTGCATGAATGGGTCGCGTACTTTGGTGCTGCGATCAACATTGATCCCGACCTGGATCCGTTTCGTAGTGTGCATTGTGACGGCTCGCCGCGACCAATGACATCCATTGCCCGGGAACGCCGGGGGCTTGTTCGGCCAGCCATGGTGCGTCAGCGATTGGTCGAACTTTTCGCCGAGCGCTTTGGCTTCCCGCGCACTTCCATATTTCACAAGCATCGGGCATTGGCCGTTCCGCAACCCGTGCACACCCTCGCCTATCGATCCGCATAGCCTGTCATGGATACCCCACCTCAGTTGCGTGCCGACCTGGTGTTGCCCGACCTCGGCGTCACGGATGTCATCGTTGGCGTGTGGTACGCGCGTATCGGCGAGCGCGTGTACCACGGCGAACGCGTGGTCGAAGTCATCATTAATGGCGCAACGTTTGATGTGACCGCGCCGGCGACGGGTACATTGATTCAGCGGTCGGTGGTGCCGGGCGATCATATCAAAACCGGAGCGGTTCTTGGCGCGGTCGCTGCCGACCCGGAGTGATCATGGCAGGGTTGTTTCTCGTACTCGATGGCCTGGACGGTACAGGCAAATCCACGCAAGGGCGAATGTTGGCTGAGTGGCTGCGCGATAGTGGCCGGCAAGTCACGGAATGTCGAGACCCCGGTGGCACAACTTTGGGTGACCGCTTCCGTGCGTTCGTTTTGGACAAATCGTGTGAGATGACGCCGGCCACTGAGGCGTTTTTGTTCATGGCGAGCCGGGCGGAGTTGGTGCATCAGGTGATTCGACCGGCGCTAGTTGCTGGCCACGTCGTCGTTTGCGATCGCTTTCTGTTAGCGACGGTCGTTTATCAAGGTCATGCCGGTGGATTGGACGTGGCAACGCTGTGGACGATGGGCGAGTTGGCGACAGGTGGCCTAGCACCAGCACTGACCGTGGTTTTCGATTTACCCGTCGATGTGGCAATGGAACGCCGCGGTCGCGATCCCGACCGCATGGAAAGCCGCGATCGCACTTATCATGAGCGCGTGCGCACAGGTTTTCTAAATGAAGCGAAGCGTCAACCGGACCGAGTGGGTGTCATCGATGCATCCACCGACGTGGCAACAATTCAGTCGCAATTGCGGGCGCTGGTCGAGCCCTTGCTGGGCGGGGTCAAGTAACCATGTCCTGGCAACAGATTCACGGTCACGACGCGGTCCTTCAACGTTTCACCGCCGCGATGGAATCGGGGCGATTGGCTCACGCCTATCTGTTCGTCGGGCCAACCGGCATCGGCAAAATGCGATTCGCCGTCGAGTTAGCCAAGTCGCTATTGTGTGAAGCTCCGTTAACGTCTTTCAATGCATGCGATACATGTGCAGCCTGTCGCCTGGTGGATGCGGGCACGCATCCGGACCTCGTTGTGACGGGCAAGTCGGCGGATGTGCTTGAGTTCTCCATCGACCAAATGCGTGAACTGATTCACGAATTAGCGTTAAAGCCCGCGCGGGGCCGGAAGCGCATCGCGATCGTTGATGATGCCGACGAATTTAATGAAAAATCCGCCAGTTGTTTCTTGAAGACGCTAGAGGAGCCGCCGCCGGGGTCATTGCTGATTCTCATCGGCACGGCCGCCGCGATTCAGTTACCGACCATTCGCTCGCGTTGCCAGGTCATCCCGTTTAATGCACTACCGGATGCCGTCGTCGAAGAGCGACTTCGGGCGACGGGAATCGACGACCCGGCTCAACTCAAGTCACTTGTGCGCATCGCGTCCGGTAGTCCCGGTCATGCCCTGGCGATGGCCGATGCGACACTATGGCCTGCCCGGCGACAGTTTTTGGATGCGATTGCCGATGCCAAGCCCGATGGCCCATCGCTGGCCAAGGCGTGGATGGAGAACATAGAAGCTGCGGGGAAAGAGTCGGCACGCCAGCGGGGGCGGGCGGCTCAGTTGGTACGATTTGCTTTGGATGTACTTCGATTGGCGCTTGATGCTGCGCTGGGTCGGCCATTGCCAATGGACAATCCGGCGGAAACAACTCTATTGCAACGGGTGGCAAACAAACTTGGACCGGATGGCTTGGTGGATCGCATCGACCGCATGTTGGAAGCGGAGACCCATATTGATCGCCGGGTTCAACTCACGCTCTTGGTCGAAGCTGCCGCGGATGCGATGACACTTGATGGGCCGCCGGCCTTGCGCACGATCAGCTTTGTTGGCGTCTAGTTAGTTCAACATCCCGACTTTTTTGGCGTAGCCGAATATGCCGCCGGCATCGATGATGGGTGCGACTTCACCGAGCGGCTCCAACCGCCAATCCTCTTTCGTCGTGACATTACGAAGCACGCCGGCCACCATGTCCACGCCCAATTGATCGCCGGTGCAAATGCGTTCGCACAGCCGGTCTTTGGTGTCGATGGGCACCACGTAGCCGCCGTTGACGGAGTTACGAAAGAAAATGCGCGCATAGAACTCGGCGATCACAACTTTGATGCCTGCCGCGGCAAGGGCAATCGGGGCGTGTTCCCGCGACGACCCACAGCCGAAGTTTTTGCCGGCAACGATAATTGTGTACGGTGAGATAAACTCGTCGTCTGGCCCATGAAACGGCACGTGGCCCTTGGGCAGGCCGCCCTGGGCATCCGGCACGCCGCACAGGGCGTACTTGCCGAACATGCGATACTCTTCGGGAATCGCCGGATTATACGTGAGGTACTTCGCCGGAATGATCTGGTCCGTATCGACATTGTCGCCGAGCACGTAGGCCAGACCGGTGACTGTTGGTTCCTTCATGGCTTTCCCGAGTTTGTTTGGCTCGTGTTTGTTGTATGTCGCAGTGCCTTGCCCGGCAGTTTGTCGTTGGCCTTGCCATCTTCGATGATCGCGATGCCGTTGACGAACAACCAGCGTACGCCCTCGGCATGTTGATGCGGTTGGTCGTAGGTCGCCTTGTCGATGATCGTTTTCGGATTGAAGACGACTACGTCGGCGAAGTGGCCCACCTTCAAGTATCCGCGTTCGGGCAAGCTAAGTATGTCGGCAGGCAGGCCAGTGCAACTACGCACGGCTTGCTCCAGCGAAATCAGTTGTTCCTTGATGCAGTACAACCCGATCTTTCTGGGAAACGTGCCATAACTGCGCGGGTGCGGCACCGTGTCGTCGGCGACTTTCGGGCTGCCATCGGATGCGGTTGCGACCCATGGCCGCTTCAGATACATTCGCAGATCGTCCTCGCTCATGCCGAAGGCGACCATTTGAGCACCGCCGTTGCGCTCGATTTCCAGAACCACATCCACCGGGTCGAGTTTGGCCAGTTCAGCGATTTCGGCGATGTTCTTGCCCTGCCATTCGCGCTTTGCTTTGTAGCCAGCCACGCGAAGGGTCTTGCCGCCATCGCGACCGCCGACGGCTTTCTCGATAGCCTTGCGAATTGTCGGTCCGGTGTCCGGATCATTAACCCGCGCCTGGAAATCCTTGGCAGTGCCTTCACGGAATCGAGCCGGGACCACAAGTGCCCGCAACGACGTGCTGGACGCCGTGTAAGGATACTGATCTGCCGTCACCTTTTGCCCGCCAGCACGTGCTGCTTCGATGATGGCAATGGCGTCAACGGAGCGACCCCAGTTGTTTTTGCCGGTGCACTTGATGTGCGAAACGTGTGCGGGCAGCTTGGCTTCTTTGCCGATGCGGATCGCTTCCGTGATGGCGTCAAGTAGCCCGGCGCCTTCGTCACGAATGTGGCTGGCGTAGATGCCACCATGTTTGCCGGCCGGGGTCGCCAGCGCGATTAGCTCGTCCGTCTTGCTGTACGTGCCGGGGTTGTAAATCAAGCCGGTTGAAAAGCCCCACGCACCGGCTTTCATCCCGGCATCCACGAGGTCTACCATCTTCGCCAATTCGTCCACAGTGGGCGTGCGATTGACGTTGCCCATGATCTTCGCGCGGACATCGTTGTGCGGCACGAGGTGGGCAACGTTGCAGCCGACGCCGTTCTTTTCGAGCTTGGCATAGAAGTCCGCGACATCCACCGGGCCGGATCCGCAGTTGCCCGTGACTTCGGTTGTCACGCCCTGCCAGGCATAGCCGCGATTATCGCGTGTCTTAGCCGCCTGCAGCGGAAAGTCGCTGTGCGTGTGCAAGTCAATGAAACCCGGCGCGATGATGAGACCTTTGGCATCGATCTCTTTGACCGGTTCAACGGATGAAAAGCGGCCCACCGCGATAATGCGGTCGCCTTTGATAGCTAAATCGCCGACCACACCGGGCGACCCGGTGCCATCGATCAGAGTTGCTCCACGCAAAATAATGAATTCCGGTTCACTGGCTGTAGCAGTCGCGACCGCCATGACGAGTAACAATGTGTTCATTGCTGTTCCAAGTGCCGGGCCAGAATCACCCTAGCGATCCATCCAACCGTTACAACCGTTTGCGCGACATGGCTCTTTGCCGCTTGCGGCTAAGCGCGTCACGAAGTAGAGTTGGCTTCGAGGAACCCATGCCAGCCGCTGCCGAGTTATTCCCCGGATGGATCATTTGGACATCGCTTAGCTTCGCGATGGCCGCGGCGGGGCTATTCCTGTTTGCGGGTCGCCGCACCAAGCCCGTGTTAGGGCCGCAACCACAAACCGTGCTGCCGCCTTCCGATGAGCCGCCGCCGCCGCCGCCGCTTGCGGTGGCGCCGATGCCGTTGTCGCCATTCAATCGGGCGGCCGAACGTCGGGTTGGCTATCGTCGAGTCGGAAATCCTGTGGAGGCGTTGGTTTGCGACGCTGAGTTTAAGCTGGCACCGGTGCGCGGCTGGATCGTCGATCGGTCGCGGATGGGGATTCGCCTGTCGCTGGCCGAGAAGCGCGAGAACGGCACGGTACTGCAAGTGCGGCCCACGGTAGCGCCCGAAAACATCCCATGGCAATCGGTGCAGGTTCGCAATTCGCAACCGAATGACGATGTCTGGGAGATGGGTTGCCAATTCATGACCGAGCCATCGTGGGAAGTGCTGTTGCTATTTGGATGAGCCGTACAGGCCGTGTTGTTGAATGTAGTCTTCGACTGACTCCGGAACCATAAAGCGAATGGTGCGTCCGGCCGCGACGCGCTGACGAATATCGCGGCTGGCCAAGTCGATCAACGGCACGTCAATTGTCTGCATCCGCAACACTGTCGCTGGTACACCAATGAGTTTGGCGACTTGGTCGGTACCTAGCGTGGGTGAACCATTCCGTTCCATCACCACAAGGCTGGCCCGAGCTACGATGCGTGCCGGCTCGTGCCACTTCGGCAGATCGGGCACGGAATCACTGCCGAGAAGATAGGACCATTCGTTGCCCGGATGCCGTCGATGCAATTCGTCCAACGTGTCCGCCATATAACTCGGTCCCGGACGATCTAATTCCAAAGTGTCGATATCAAATCCGCGATACCAATCCAATACTAGTCGCAACATGGCGACACGGTGTTCAAATGAAGTTGGCGGCGCATCCAGTTTGTGCGGTGGCCGCGCGGCGGGAATAAACCAGACTTCATCGAGCCTAGCCTGCTCCCGGCACTGTTCCGCCAGGATCAAATGACCGTAATGCAATGGATCGAACGACCCACCGTAGACGCCGATTCGCATGTTAGTCAGAGTAGGGACTAGGACTTCGTGGTCAGCTTTTCGACAAGCGCTTTGGCGATATCACGCTCGGTTGTCGCTTTGTCCAATGCGGCCTTGGCGGCATTCGCCTTGGCCAGGATGGGTTTAGCCACAGCATCTTTTGCGTCAAAGTCAGCTTTGGCCGCCTTCCACGCACCCTCCGCGGGCGGCACAGTCTTACTCGCCTTGTCCACTTCTTGCCGAGCGGTTTTGAGATCCGTGGCTACCTTTGCCATCGCTGCCTGGGCGTCTTTTAGTTCTTTGTCACAGTCATCGGTGAGCTTTTTGCCATCCAATGCGGCCTTGGCCAGTGCGGCGTTGTCCTTGACCTTAGCGGACTCGGCTTGAAGATGGTTGTAAGCGACTGTGAATGCCGTGAGTTTCACTTGAGCCGCATCGACGGCGTTTTTTGCCGTTGGTACGGTGCCATTCAACGCAGCCATGTTCTTTTGTGTGACATCGGCTGTCGTCTTGGCGGTCGCGTACGCTTTCTCGGCGGCTTGCAGAGTCGCGTGAACCGTTGACAAGTTGGCTTGCGCGACCTGGTTTTCCTTCACGGCAGCATCGTATTGAGCTTGCGCGACTTCCGCCGTCTTCAGTTTCGCCGCTAGGTCAGCCTTGGCAATTTCCAGCCGCTCGGCCGGCGTGGGCGGGTTGGTGCTGAATTGTCCAACCCTTGCGCCATCGGCGGATTGCCAGACGTTGACTGTTCCACTCCAGTCGCCCGTCAGCACACGCAGTCCATCGTGGGTCACAGCCACTTTGGTCGCAAGATCATTGATGCCGGCGAATTCGCGCTGGGGGACGCCGTTGCCATCGAAAGCGCGAGTCTTGAGATCGCGGCCCGTCGTAAACAGCCGGCCATCGTGTGAGTACTTAGCCGCTTGCGGGCCGGGCATGCCAATGGCACGGATCAACTTGCCATCTTCGGTTGCCCAGTATTTGATGTTGCCTTCTTCACTCGTTGATACGAGCATGTTGGCGTCGTCGCGCCAGGTCAAATCGGTCACGGCTGACTTATGGCCAACCAATGCCTGATACTCCTGTCCGGTCGCGGATTCCCAGATCGCCAGTCCGCCATTCCGGTCGGCTGTCGCCAGCAACACGCCATCCGGGCTGTACTCAATGGCCGTGATCCACTCCGTGTGCTTCTTGATGTCGCGGATTTTCGCGCCGTCAGCAACCGCGTAAACGTGAACAATTCGGCCCGGGCCGCCGACGGCAATTTCCGATTGATCCGGCGACAAATCGGCTGCCGTGATCGCATCGGTTTCATCCGCCCGCTCGGTGACAACTTCACCGGTCTTGATGGAATAGAGAACTACTTTGCCGCTCTTGCCCCCGCGGCCACCGGCCGCCAGCAAAAGTTCACCGGAGCGGCTAAACTTCAAGACGTTGATCTGGCCATGCGTAAATGGAAGTACGCCGACCAATTCCAATGTGTCAGTGTTGTAGAGCAGCACCTGCTTCTGTGCCGCCAGTGCCGCCAGGGGTGCCCAAGGACTTGTTGCCAGCGCCGTGACAGCGTTGGCTCGGGGCGTCCGCAACGGCTCCATCGGCAACGGCTTCTCCGGCATCGGCGGCTTGGCCGGCTTAGTGCGTACCGATGTCTTCAGCGCCGTTTCGACTTTCTTGACCACCACGATCTTGCTGCCGGCATTCTCCGGAGCGCCGGCCGCGATCCACGCCCTGATGACGTCAAGACTTTCTTTCGCCATCGGCGGGCTATTCGGCGGCATCTTGGGTTCTTCTTTGTGCGCCGCCAATGAAAACAAACGCGATCCATCCGCGTCACCCGCTTTGACAACCTCACCCGACGAGCCGCCCTCCATTAATTTGGCAAAAGTCGAAGCATCCAACCCGCCTTTGGATTTGTCGGCGCTATGGCACGAAAGGCACTTATCTCGCAGGATCGGGAGAACGTTTAGTTCGTAAGTGACCTTAGGTTGCGCTGAAACGCTGCCTCCGAACGTGAAAAGTGCGGCTACGACCAACACGTATCGCGTCATCGCGTCTGCACTCAACGTCATTACCTGCTCCGAACGCGGAATATTTCACAAGAGGCAGCGGGCCGCGTTGGTGGGTCTCGAGTACTCGACCCACCCTACCACAATCGACTACCACAATCGACAATGGTACGCTCACGTTGGATGGGTCGAGTCTGCGAGACCCACCACAACAATAAATACTATCAGATATGGTCGCCGATTTCGCCGGTAATTCACGAAGAAGCGTGGGCAACGCCGATGATTCGTCCCGGACTGTCCACGCGGTCGCGTTCCCATTCTTCGCGGACTTTGGTCAGGCCAAAGGCGCACATCTCGAATTGATCGCTGAGTCGGCGCAGCACGGCTGACTCTTCCCGTTGATTGTCATCGTCCGATTGGCTGGCGAGAAAATAGGAGCGCTTACCCTGTCGGCAATAATCGACGAAGAAGTCAATTCGCGGTTGGGCACGTAAGCGATGCAGCGATTCGGGGTACAGCCCCGTCCAGAACAAAGTGAAATCGCCGATGTGTCGATGGACTTCACGCGCCGTACGTCCATTGGGCATCGCGGCGACTTCGGCCATCATGTCGCCGACCTGATCAAGCGGTTGCCCCGTGACATTTTTTAGGCGGTGAATAGCATCGGAATGGAGAAAGCGCGACAACAGGCCGCTGAGGTAATCCACCAGCGGCGGGTCGGCCATGCCAAACGTTTGCAGGAAGGCAAACTCGGTGTAGCCGGCGAAAAGTCGGCGAAGCGGATGATCGTGAGGCGGATCCCACAGCATCGTCATACCCTCGTGGGAGAGGGGGCGAGTCACCAATTGGCTCGCCACACTAGGAATATCATCGTCCTGCGCCCAGCCCAAGTTCCTTCTTTTCTGTCAGAATCATAGCTTGCAAGTACAGCCCTGCCAAAAAACACCGCTGAATGTCATCCCATATACCAATCTGCACCAGTTTGGTTGGGACAAAGACATGACGCGACGCTTGATTTCCTGCTTGATTATCACCTTTGCCGCCGGTTGTGGCCCTGCCCCATCTGATCGCGTGGTCCTGTATTGCGCGCAGGATCGGCCGTTTGCCGAGGCGGCCTTGGCTGACTTTACGAAACTCACTGGCCTCAACGTCGCGACAAAATACGACACCGAAGCGAACAAATCCGTGGGCCTGTTCCGCGAATTACAACTGGAAGCATCGCGGCCACGCTGCGATGTCCATTGGAATAACGAGATCTTAACCACGCTGATGATGGCCAAACAGGGCGCGTTGGAGTCATACGCCAGCCCCGCCGCAGCAGACTACCCGGCTTTCGCCAAGGCCACTGACCACACATGGACAGCATTCGCCGCGCGGGCCAGGGTGTTGCTCGTCAATTCGAACTTGTTGAAAGAGCCACCGCGACACTTATTGGAGTTGGCCGATCCCAAGTGGAAGGGGCAACTGGCGATGGCCAAGCCAATGCATGGCACGACGGCGACGCAAGCAGCCTGTCTGTTCGAAGTACTTGGTACCGATGCGGCCCAGGCGTTTTATCGCAGCCTCAAGGCCAACGCCGTGCAAGTATTGCCGGGCAACAAACACGTGGCCGAAGCCGTTGGCCGAGGTGACGCCGCGATTGGTATGACCGACACCGACGACGCGATGGACGAGATTATTGCTGGGCGACCGGTTGCCATGATCTTCAGCGATAGCGATGGCGGCACTGATCAGCATCCACGTATGGGCACATTGTTCATCCCGAACACAGTTGCCGTGATAAAAGGAGGACCCAATCCCGCAGGAGCGCGCAAGTTGGTCAATTACCTGTTATCGCAAGATGTGGAAAAACGACTGGCAACGGCGGGCGGGTTCCAGATACCGTTGAATCCAAAAGTTGAAGTCGATCTACCAGCAGCACTTCGTCCGGCGAGGCAAGCCAAGCCGATGCAGGTAAACTTCGCCAAGGCCGCCGCGCTTTGGGAACAGGTGCAGGCATTTCTACGGCACGAGTTCGCCCGGTGATGTTGCAGTCGTTAGATTGACCCCTGGCTTTCGGGGAAGTTCATGCCGCTCGTCGCCGTGTCGTGGGAATTGGGATTGAGTCTTGGCGTTGCCGGGCTTTTAGCACTGGTGGTTTTTTTGGAGTTGGTCAGCGGCGGCGCACTCAAGATCTTTGGCCCGGTGTTGTACTACGAGATGGTGCGGGCAGGCCGGCGCGGCCGCGTGTTTCTACTTCGCTCGGCCTATGCCTTGTTCGTCTTTTTGCTGCTCTTGTGGATTTGGTCAATCTCTAGTCGCGGCTACGGCACGCGGACGGATCAGACCCGCGAGTTGGCCCGACTGGCCGAGACTTTTTTCTACACGTTCGCCATCGTTCAGTTCTGTTTCGTTATCCTGTTGACGCCGGGCTACGTCGCCGGATGCATTGCCGACGACAAGGAACGTCGAACATTGGAGTTTCTGCTGGCCACCGACCTGGCCAACCGCGAGATTATCTTCGGCAAGCTGGTGGCCCGCATCGGCAACTTGTTGTTGTTTTTGCTGACCGGGCTGCCCGTACTGAGCCTGATTCAATTCTTCGGCGGTATCGACCCGGCCATATTACTTATGACCTTCGCCGCCACCGGCCTCACCATGCTTGGCCTCGTCGGCGTCAGCATTGTGCAATCGGTGCAACGCCGCAAGGTGCGTGATGCCATCATTTTGACTTTCGTTGTCGCCATCGCATACGAAGCCATATGCACGTTTCTTTGGCTCTGTTTTATGTTCTCATCGGCACCGGGAGCACGGGCGACGATATTTGGCGAAGTGTTGCAAGCCTGCCAGCCGTATCTCGAAATGTTCCGCTGGGGCGAGCCGATTCGCGCGATCGGCGAAGTCAGCAAAGCCTTGGGCACCACGGGGTTAACCGGACCGGCTTTGTTGAGCCTTCTCGGCGAGTATGCGGCATTTCATCTCACGGTCTTTGTTGCCGGGGTCGCCTATGCCGTCTGGCGATTGCGCAAGATTGCATTGCGACAGGCCGGTGGCGGTGAAACACGATCCAAGGGTACAAAGAAACGCCGTAAGTCAAAGCGACCCGCAGTTTCCGGTCGCCGACCAATGGTCTGGAAGGAGCTATGGATCGAGGGCCGATTGCGGTTGAGCGTGTTCGCTAAGCTTGGCATGTATCTCTTGCTGGCCATGGCTTTTGCACCACTTGGCATCATGGCGTATTTGTATCTGGATCCCACTTACGGGCGGATGAGCTTGCGCGACGTACAGGATGGCATCAACGGTTGGGTGCGCACACTCAACGTTTTGCTGGGTTGCTTGACCATACTTGGGATCGCCGTCCGTGCCGCCGGCTCCGTCGGCGGCGAACGCGATAAAGACACCATGACGAGTTTGTTGACCACGCCATTGACCGTGAGCGAGATTCTCTTCGCCAAGTTCTGGGGAGCACTGGCCAGCGTGCGCGGCCTGTTGATCTGGTTGGCGATTGTCTGGGTGGCAGGTCTGCTCTCAGGTTCGGTCAGCATGGCCGCATTGCCATTGGAGTTGTACGCCCTCACCATGCCCTCGATTGCCGCGGCCGCGATCGGCTTGTTTTTTTCCGTGGCGTGCCCAACAACGCTGCGTGCATTGATGTTCACACTTGGCACAATGGTCGTGTGCTTAGGGGCGCATTGGATAGCGACAGTGATGTGCTGCTTCGCGCCCGCCGGACTGGCGGGTCTCAACTCGGGATTTGGGTACGTCTGGGCGTTTCAGGTTGGAATGACGCCGCCGGCTACTTTTGCTATTGTCCCGTTTCCAAATGAAGATTCCCTGTTCCGTCAAACCGAGCCAACATATGTTGCCCTCGCGTGTGCCGGGAACCTGTGCTGGCTTCTGGTAGCCGGCGGCGTCGGCATGGCCACTTACGATCGTTTCGCTCAGTTGTCGAACCGCGCCCGAATGACGCGGAATACTGTCGCGCCGTTTGCCGCAAGGGTGACTTCATGAACCCGTTCGGCCCACACTGCTCGTTTGAACTCGTTCGCGTGTCAAGGCGGCAGAAGCTGATTACCGGACGGTGCCTCTATGTGGCGTTGTTGCTCGTGATTCTCGGTTTCATTTATCTCAGCTTGTTTGGCCGCGGCCCGGACGACTTGTGGGACTTTCTCTTTCGCTCGAGCGCCAATCCCCGCGACCTTGCCAACTTCGGCATGGCGTTCTTCATGACGTTCACGTTCGTGCAATACTTCCTCGGCACGTTCGCCATGGCATCGGCCGCCGCCGCCATCATGGCCGAGGAAACAGAAAAACAGACGTTGCCGTTCCTGTTGACTACGACTTTAGCCAACCACGAAATCGTGCTGGGCAAACTGGCCGCGCGGGTCGCGCAGGTGCTGATGCTGCTGGTCGCCGGGTTGCCCGTGCTGGCCATCATGCAGGTGATGGGCGGGATCGATCCGGTGCTGCTGTGGACCAGCTTCGCAGCCATCGGCGTGAGCATCATCAGTACCGCTGGCGTAGGTGCCGCGATCAGCGTGCGGGCCGTTTCGGTGAAGTCCGCTACAAGCATGGCCGTGGGCATCGTGGCCGCTTATACGCTCCTGTTCCCGTACCTTGGTTTCGGCCTTTCGCGCTGGATCGGTGCAGTGCCACTCTGGCCCAGCACCTGGGCCGTCTTCACATTCACCGATTTGATGGATTGGTTATTGACGGGCAACCTCATCTGGGTGACGGCACGACTCGCCCGCTCCATGGATCAAGCTAATTTCGCGTCGTTGCTGCTACCGGCATTGGGTCAATACGTCGTCTTTAATCTCATCGTCGCTGTTCTTACGGGCGGTTGGACGGCATTACGTCTGCGCAAGATCCTTGGCAAGCGACAGGATCGCACGGATCGGGCAACATCGAAAAACGAGCGCGGCAAAAGGGTTAAGGGTCGTCGGTCCGTGAGCCAAACCCGGCCCGTTTTGTGGCGCGAGACCGCCACCGCCGTCGCCAAAGCCGGGCAAAAGCCGTGGCATATCTGGATCAAGCGGCTGTTGTTTGCCGCGAGCTTTCTTCCGTTATGTCTTGCGATTTATGAAAGCCAACGATTCGCCGGCGGCGGCAGAAACCGAGTGGGCGAGGAAAT
>JANNLP010000635.1:0-7861 GCA_031396905.1 Gemmataceae bacterium | reverse complement strand
CTCCGGCCTTGATATCCGCATCGGCTCCACCAAGTGCGAGCCCAGACGTGGTATTTACAGTACCGACTGTGACATCGTCGGTATCAACCAGGTTGAGGTTGCCGCTTACATTAGCGGCCAACGTGTTGACATCGTTGGACGCAACGCCATTCAAGTTGAACGGTCCCGCACCGAACAGTTCCAGCCCGTTCGCCTTAACCGCTTGCGTTTGTGACAACGTGCCGCCGCTCGTGACGCTGAAGTTGCCGGCGCCCAGATTCACGCCGTTGACGCCACTCACCGTGTCGACCGCGAAGCCATTCACATCTACGACAGTGACATTGCCGGTGGCGTCGCTGGCCATCGTGGTCCAATTGTTTGATGCCGTGTCCAATGTGAATGGTCCGGCACCACGCAAGAGGAGGTTAGTAACCGCGATTGCTTGGCTATCGGTGACAGTGCCACCGGCAGTCACGGCCAACGTCGGTACATTGGTCACGCCGTTCACGCCGAAGACGGAGCCAATGTCGAAGCCAGTTGAGTCGTCGATGGTGACGTCGCCCGAGTTATCCGCCGCCAATGTGTTGACATCGGTGCCCACCGCATCAAGGGTAAAGCTGCCCGCACCACGAAGTGCGAGACCGCTGGCTACGACCGGTTGACTATCGGTGACAGGCCCGCCGGCTTTCAAGCTGGCATCGGCCGTACCGACGTTAACACCATTCACGCCATCGACGCTGGCGATATCGAAGCCACTGATATCGACGAAGGTAACCGTGTCGTTGTTGGTGGCTATCGCCAACTTGTTGACGTTATTTCCTGATGCAGAAAGGTCGACTCCGCCATCTGCTGATACGGCCAGGTTTTGGACTGAGACACTAAAGGACGAGCCTGTAACAGTGCTTCCAGTCGTGAGATGAAGGGTCGCCGTGGCTAATGGCGTGATTTTCTGATTGACCGTCATGGCTCCGCTGTTGGCATCGCCGATGCGCAAAATGCTCGCGGTGATCTGGTCGAGTTCCGCATCGGTGAGGTTGAGTCCGCCGACACCGCCGAAGTTAATTGCCTGGCCGTTTGTCACCTGCTTGAGCGTGACGATGCCCGCTGCGGCGTTGACCGGCCGCGTGATGTTCATGTCATCGGCGATCACGGTGATGTCGCCGCCGTTGCTGAACACGCCCCCGTTGGGCGCCGTGTTTGTGAACACTCCGCCTGCCGCCGTCGTAAAGTTGATCGGTCCACCGGTCGCGGCGTTGTTAAATACCGTGGCCCCGCTCAGCGATCCTTTGATGATCGAGATGTCGCCGCTTCCGCCAGCCGCGCCGGCAGTGAAGTTCATTGGGCTGCCCGCGCCGTTAGTGAACACGTAGGTAAAGTCCTGCACAACGATGTGCCGACCCGCCGAAATTGTCACGTCGGCACCAGCTTGCACGTCGCCGTAGTACCCAGCGTAGCCCAATGTGATGTCACGCCCGGCTTGCAGCGAGACCTTACCGCTGGCGTACACATTGCCGTAGGCCGTGCCCGTCCCAGCGGTCAAATCGCCAGTCGGCGTCGATGCGATCAACGTCACATCGCCGCCGAACGTTTGAATATCTTGCCCTGCCTGCGTGAGGAAGATTGATCCCTTGTTGGTCAACTTGATGTCGCCTGAAGTCGTGGCCGTGATACCGTCGAGTACCATGCCGCAGCCCGGGCTGGCGATGTCACCGATGGTCAGGCTGGCAGTGTTATTGTCCACAAAGATGCCGCCGGTGTCGGTTTCGGCTTCGATGGTCGAAACGGCGGTTTCGAGTGCATCTCCGACGCCTATGCCCGTGGCCGCCTGCATGGCAAGCGCACTGGCAGTTACGTTGACACCCGCGCCATTATTATCAATCAACTTGCCGGCCATGCTCCGTAGAGACACGACACCCGGAGCGATCAGGGTCGGTACCGTCAAATCTTCGAAGGCACAGATGTTGAGATCCGTACCGACCGTGATTGTGCCCGCCAGGATCAGCGTGCCGCAGTTGTCGAGATCGCCGAATCCGGCGGTGAGGTTGACGGTTCCCGCGGCGTTCACGAACGAACCGGCCTGCAGAATAATGTCGTCGCCGGCTTGCAGCGTCACATCGCCACCTGTCGATTGCACGGTGACACCCGACTGAACTGTAAGATCATCGGCGCAGACCGGGAAGTCGCTGATTTCGCCAGCCGTCAACGTGGTGTTGCCGGCCATCACCACGTTGGCAGACACCGTGAGCGGACTGGCGGCGGAAATGACCGCGTCCCCGCCACCAGTCACGCCGATCACGGTGCCCACCGTTCCGATCGTCAACCCACCCTGGTTGTCGATCTGAACATCGCCTGTAGTCGTAGAGGCCGCCACCGTTGACACCTTGGTATCGATTGCGTCGGCCGAACCGATGCCGCTGCTAGCGGTGAAGGAAGCGCTCGCCGCCTCAACGTCGGTCGCGGCCGGAGTGTTGTCTACGATGCTCAATCCACTGAGTTCCGCCTTGAAGCCGGCGGCCTTGAGCGCTTGGTCGAACGCCAGAGTGCCAAGCGCCTTCAACGTCGTATCGCCACCGGTAGTCAGCCCGACGCTGTTCACTGTGCCCACGGTCAGGCCGTCGGCATCGGTGAAACTCACGGCATTTGCCGTACTCCCCGCGATGAAGTCCACATCGTTGGTCGCGCTGGTCAACGTGAACGAGCCGGCCCCTAACAACTCAATGCCCGCCGCAGTCACATCCTGAGTTTGCGTGACAGCCCCGCCCGCGCTAAGCGACGCATTGCCGGTGCCGACGTTCAGTGCGCTGATGCCATCAGCCGCGCTGATGACGAAACCATCAGCATCGACGAAACTGGCATTGTCGTTGGTCGTATTGATGGCGAGTGAATCAACATCCGATGATGTATCGGTGACGTTGACAACATCCCCGGCATTGATGCCCAGGTTGGCGACGATGATGCCGCCCGCGGTGCCCGTAATTTTGCCTGATGTCGTGATGCGCAAAGTGGACGACAATGCGGGACCAACATCGGCGGAGACCACGACATCGCCCGTGTTGGCATTACCAATGCGCAGCTTGCCGGATGTGATCGTGTCCAGCTCACCATCGCTGAGGCCGATTGGGCCGCCAATCACGTCAGCGGCTGCACCAAGATCAAAGCCGACGCCATTGTTGAGTTGCAACAAGGTGACGACGTTGGCACCGGCATTAATGCTTGTGCCTGCACCCAAGTCCATGCTGTTGGCGCTGACATTGATGTTGCCCGTGCCGGTGGTCTTCACTGCCGTGCCGGCATTGACGATGCTGAAGCCAAGGCTTCCCGGGCCGGTGCCTTCCGTTCCGGTGATGGTGATGTCGCCATCGGCAGTTTGAACTGGCCCGGAGAATAACGCGACGCCACCATTGTTGCCACCGGTGCCCGCGCCGCCATTGCCAATGATGGTGATCTTCCCGGCACCACCGGTTGAAATCGAGCCAATCGCCGCGCCGTTTTTGCCGACAACTACACCGAAGTTGCCACTGGCAGCCCCGGCACCGCCACCGGTGCCGGTAATCGTCACATCATTGCTTCCGGACGACAACGAGCCGTAATTCCAGACGCCGATGTTGTACTTGCCGAGGCTCGGCGCACCGGTGCCGGTGAGAGTCAATTTGCCCGCTCCGCCAGCTGTGACAACGTTGGTCGCCGTGCCGCCGCGAATGTAGATGCCCGGGTTGTAGCTTCCATCGGTTGATATGCTCGTGCCCACCATCGTGAGGTCGCCGGAGTTGGTGCTGATGAGAACACCGGCATTGAGGCCGAGCATGATACCGCTAGCCAACTGGCCTGCGGCAAGAGTGATATTGGCGCCCTTGCCAGTGATCGACATGTTGCCGGTGCCGGTGACCATGGCCTTCGTACCAGCGGAAAGCATGTAGACACCGGCACTGAAGTTGGTCGCACCCGATCCGCCCGCCGTACCGCTCAAGAGCATATCGCCATTCACTGTCGTGATCTGTCCACCCTGCCCGATGCGAATGCCCTGGGTGCTGGTGCCGGTGCCGCCACCGCCGATGCCGGTGATGTCGAGCTTGCCCGCGCCGCTTGCTGACACCAACGTCCCGGCACCAAAGATGTACACGCCGCGATTGGCACCGCTGATACCATTGCCGCCGCCTGTGCCTTTGAGCGTGATGTCGCCCGAAGCAGTAGACACCACCGTGCCGCCGGAGATGGAAACACCTCGATTGCCGGATGCCGCATTGATGCTTCCCACACCGGTGATTGAGATGCTTCCCAGACCAGTGGATTTGACTTGCGGTCCAGGAGCGACGGCATTGTTTAGGTTCACGCCGATGCTCGCCGCCGTGCCGCCCGCACCGCCATTACCCACGACGGTTAACAGTCCATCGACCGTGGACAACACCGCGCCGGCCGTGGCCCAGACGCCTTCGTTGTTGCCGCCCGTGCCGGCGCCGCCATTGCCGGTGATGGTAAGTTTGCCGCCACCGCCTGCCGCCACGGCCGCACCAACGCCATTGAAGTAGGCGGCGCGATTGGCGCTGCTCGTGCCTGTACCACCTCCAGTTGCATTGATGGTGATATCGCCGCTGGCCGTCGAGACGACCGCGGCACCGAGAACAAACACACCGCGATTGCTTGTGCCCGTGCTTGCTCCGCCAATGCCAGTGAGATTAATGACACCTGCGCCGGTTGCCGTCACCATGGCACTGGTCTGGATACCCACACCACGATTACTGCCGGATGCGCCGATGCCTCCGCCGGTGCCATTCACATCCACCTTCGTCGCGGATGTAACCAATGTGCCCGCGCCATCGATGAGTACACCCAGGTTGGAGCCGCCTGTCGATACACTGCCGCCGGTGCCGACGACGCTTAAAATTGCCGCACCAGTCGATGACACCTGGCCGGCACCAAAGATGACAACGCCGTGGTTGTTAGCACCGGTCCCCGCACCGCCGCCTGTGCCGGTCAACAGTACGTTTCCGCCACCCGATGTGATGAGCGAGCCGGTGCCAGTCACGCTGATGCCAAAATTGGATGCACCAGCGCCCGTCGCCGCCCCACCCTTACCCGTAACGTTCACCGCACCGCTGGTGGAACTGCCGACGACGCTGGCACCCAGCACTTGCACGCCGAGTTGATTGCCAGCGACATCGTTGCCACCGCGACCCTGCACCGTAATCGTGCCGCCGACCGTGCTATTGATCGTCGCGCCGTTAATGTTGACGCCGATGAAGTTGCCCGCAGTCGGCGTACCACCTTGATTCGCCGCGACATTGATGGCCCCGCTCGCAGAGACAAGACTCGAACCGCTGGACAGACTGACGTTCCTTGAAGCTGTCAACCCAATGGTGCCGCTGCCGCTGACAATCAAGTCCGAAGCGGTGTTCGGCTGACTGATGGTGCGACCGTTGGCAGATAGATTTCCTCCGCTGGCTAGTGTGACACCAGCATTGAAGGTCACATCGTTGTCGTTGATCGCGGCGGGTCCGGTGGCTGACGCAATCAAGTTGTTCAATGCAAAGCCGGCCGCGCTGTCCACAGTGAACAGCGTGATGGCTCCGGCGTTTCCGGTTCCCGTGGATGAGTCCAGCGTCAGATTCAATCCGGCCGCGTTTCCTGAAATCGCGGAGCTATTGAAGTTAATCGATCCAGCGGCGGCGTTGCCGCTCTCGGAATCAAATACGGTGGAGGTCGTCAGCACCACGCCGCCTGTCGCGGCGATCGAGATGTTTGCGGTCTTGCCACCCGAAGCGTCGGTACTGACGTTGCCGCCAAATTGCGTAAGACCGCCGCTCGTAACGCTGAAGCTGCCTAATCGGTTGATGGACCCCACTGTACTGGCCGTTACTACCGCATCATTGGCGATGGCGCTGAGTTCATCAGCACCTGCAGCGGCGGCATCGACAATACCGTTGAAGAAGATGTCATTGCCCGCACCATTGGCGGTCAGAGTTCGCGTGCCGCTTACGCCCACCGCACCATTAAATGTCTGGCTTCCAGTTGTCGTGACATTGGCTTTGACCTGAATTGCTTCGGCCGTCGCCACCAGATCCGCCGTCGTAGTCAGCGTCTGCCCAAAGTTAATAGTGTCTGCGCCGCCGCCACCATCAACGTTCAACTTCGCCGTGAAGTCCGGCAGACTATTAACGGTGATGGAATCCGCAAATGCGCCAGCGTCGCCGTTGACAGTCAACGAGTTAGAAGGATTCGTAAAATCAGTCTGCTCAAACGTATCGCCGGAGAGACGCGAGGTCGCATTGACAGCTATGCCATCGTCGGCAAGCGCCGCGGTAGTCGCAGCGGCCGGCAAGTTGAACACGATGTCCGTAACGCTTCCCGCGTTGATCAGCACGGGTTCCAATCCGGTGTAAGTAATCGTGGTATTGCTGCCGGCACCCAGCGGATCGAGGACAAAGTTGCCGGCGTCGATGCCGGTGAAGTTGCCAGTGATGACGTCGAATGAGCCGCCCTGCACCGCCATGGCGTCGCCAGGGCCAGTTGTGGGATCATTGCCGTTGAATGTGGATCCTAGTCCAGGGACCGGGCTGCCTGTCGAATAATCAAAGGTCAACGTATCGCCGCTGGATGAGCCATTGAACGTGATGCCGACGCTGGCGCTATAGACGGCCGTTGCGACGAGCGTGACGCCCTGATACAGCTCGATGTTGCCGGCATTGCGCTTAAAGGTGTACTTACCGCCCACAGCAGCGTCGTAGACCAAATTAGTCGCGGAATCGTTGTCAATGAGTGTGATCGTATGTGATCCCGGGCTACCGACGGATGCTTGCGTGCCAGTGCCATCGCTCTGAATTGCGAGATCGAATTGCACCGACTCGCTGCCTTCAAATACCAGGTCCTCAAAGAAGGACACGCCGATTGTCTGGGCGAATGATGTGCCGTCGCCCGGAGAGAACGTCAAATCGGTTGGGTTGACATACGTGAAGTCAGTACCGTTGGTTGCGGTCGTGCCGCCAACGTTCAGGCTCGACCGCACAATGACGGTCTGGTCAAGGCCAGCCGTGCCACTACCAGTTGTGATGAGATTAAGCGTGACCGTTCGCGTCGTCGCGACGGTGGCTTCCGTGACCATGCTTGTTGCGGATGAAAAGACCGCTACGGCAAAGTCGTTGTCGTTTACGGTTCCAATAGCGCCGGTTGATGCGCCGCCGCCGGTCAGCGACACGGCACGGCCGTTGTTAATCAAGGTGTTGATTTCCGAATCGAATGACTCAGTGCCTTCAACACGAAGATCGTCGGCAATCGTCACGGTCACAAATTGGTCGCTGGTGCTGAACGCCGGGAAGGTGACGAGCATGCTGCTGATGGCGGAGTAATCAGTGCCGGATGATGCCGAACCGGTGAGTAGAGTGTCGAACCGCACTGAAACGGCCACGTCCACCTGATTGCTGATGGAAATGGTAAACGTAGTCATCCCCGCGGTTTCGTTGGCGGAGGCGCTTGCAATCGAGATGACTGCCGTGTCGTCGTTGGTAATGGTGCCGGTTCCAACTGCGCCCGAAGTGATCGCAGCGGCTTGGACTGCCGTCGTGCCGCCAACAGTGCCCAGCGTCACCATGAGCGTTTCATTCGCTTCCACGAGCGAATCAGTTACGACGTCAATTGAGATCGTCTGCGTTTCGCCGGCCGTTCCGGCGAAGATCAGAGGACTGGCTGTCGACACTGTGTAGTCGGCACCGTTGGTTGAAAAATCGGCAACGCTGAAGGCGACCGTGAAGCCACCTTGAACCGCGCCGCTTGAAGTCACGGTGAATGTCATCGTCGTGACACCGCCCGTGCCCTCCGTGACCGTCACATTGCCGATAGTCAACGTGGAAGAGTCATCGTTGTTAATCGTTCCAGTTGCGGCCGCACCGGT
>JANNLP010000616.1:0-19635 GCA_031396905.1 Gemmataceae bacterium | reverse complement strand
CGCTGTCGCGATCCAGGACGACCGTCAGCTTCGTGCAGATTGGCGCGAACGACGGCGTTCGCTTCGACCCGATTCGGGCCTTCATTCTCCGGGATCGCTGGACGGGTCTGCTCGTCGAGCCGTTGCCGGATTACTTCGCGGCATTGCAGAAGAACTACGAGGGGTGTCCGGCACTGGCGTTCGACCGGTTTCTGAAGCGCTGATCCGCCGTCAGGTACGTCGCAGGTACTTCCTGACGCCTCGCTGCAAGAGTTTCCCGACTCGATGCACCCACTGCGTGGCCGCATCCTGGCCCGCCGTCACGGCTCGGCGCATTCTCGCGCCGGGGATTCGCTTGTAGTACTCATCCTCGAAGAACACCAGCAACTCCCAGCCGGCCATCTGGCGAAGCCGGCTCCTTTTCAATCCGGCCCAGTGGATGATCTCCGGTCGGGCGCGGCGCTCGGCGACGTCGTCGACCCGCAACCCATCCAGTCCGAAGCCTGGCCAGCGGACCGCCAGCCCCCGCTCGACTCGGATCGCGCCAGTCATGGACTTCTGGTTGAGGACATAGTTCAGGATGCCCTGGTGCAAGCCAGACACCGCACCCGCAAATGCGGCGGGCACTTCCATCGTCGCTTTGTCGGTCAATACTTCCATCAACCCTTGACCGGGCCGAACGCTGTCGCCGGCGGCAACCAGCCACTTAACCAACTCGGCTTCGTAAACGCCTTCACCCAATTGCGGGAGTTTGAATTCCATATTCGCCTCGGTTACGCCGCTTCCGTCGCCACTTCGCGCATGGCGACCAAAACCTCCGCGAGTTGCGGCACTTCATTCATTTCGTAATTCTGGTTTAAGCCGATGCCTGGAACATGCTTGCCCAACAAAACGCGAGGGCGCGCAATCAAGTCGTAAAACAGTTCATCGGTCACGCGGCGGAGCAAGTGTTCGCCAAAGTTCGTTACCTCGGTATCTTCGTTGACGGTAAGAAACCGGCCCGTCTTCAGTACGCTTTCGCGGATCATGGCCCAATCGTATGGGAACAAGCTGCGCAGGTCGATTACGTCAAACGAGAGTCCCTGTTCGGCCGACAATTGATCTGCAGCTTGTACGCATAGTGGCAACAACCGGCCATAGCTTACGACAGTGGCGTGTGTTCCTTCGCGGACCAGACTGCCCTTCCCAAGCGGTATGAACAGTGGCTTCAAGTCCGGCCATGTTGGCGTCCAGTCGGCCCGAGTGGCGCCGACTGGTGCGTCAATCATCTGCTTCAGTGCATCCTCGTCCGCGGGTTCGCCGGGAAGTGGATTTTCGCCGCGCACCCGCAACAGTGCTTTCGGCAATAACACCATGACTGGGTTGGGGTCTTGAATTGCAGAGAGCATCAGGCCATAAGCATCCAGGGCATTCGACGGCATCACGATCTTCCAGCCCGGCAAGCGCGTGGCCCAACTCTCAAATGAATGCGAATGATACAAGCTGCCGCGAATGCCGGAGCCGGACGGCGTCATCAGCACCATCGGCATGTCGAACTGACCCGCGCCGGCCCAGCGCTGATTGCCGGCCACCTTCAGTAGGTCGATGATGTTGAATCCGTAGTCGCAGAACTGGATCTCGCAGACCGGCCGGCCTCCCGCGTACGCTATGCCCATCGCGCAGCCAATGATGCCGCGTTCATCCAACGGTGAATTCCATGCCGTCCGCAAACCTTGCGTGGCCGTAAATACACCTCCGAGCGGTGGACCCACGTCCTCTCCGAAAACATCGGTGACGCCGAGGTGCTCCTCACCAAAATGCAGGGCCATGCGAACGGCTTGTACCAAAGTTGCCATGAGAGTTTCAAATGACCAATGACAATGGAAATCCGCCTAGGAAGGAAGTCCGGTATAGTCCTCAGGATACACGCTATCCACCTGACTGGGTGCGTAGGTATGCGTGTACACATCGGCGACGGTGGGCCGCGGTTCTGTGTGTGCCTGACGCACGGCTTCTTCGATCTCGTCGGCAGCGGCGTTGTGAATGGCGGCAATCTCATGCGGCTCCAGCACACCGCCGTCCAACAACTTTTTCTCGAAAGCGGCGAGCGGATCCACTTCGCCTTTTTCCCGGCCGGCACCTGAAGACGAGGAGTGACCATGCAACCGGCTCACGCGCGCTTCAATCATATATGGCTTGCGGCGTGTGCGGCAGTGGCGGAAACCGCGGGCCAAAGCATGCCAACTAGCTATGGCGTCGTTGCCATCCACAAACTCGCCTTCGATGCCGAATGCTCTACCGCGATCGACGATACGTTTCTCGGCGTGCTGCGATTCGAATGGCGTTGAAATGCCCCAATCATTGTTAGTGACAAGAATCAACACCGGTAGCTCGGCACCGGGCCGGCTTGACCAGATCATGCTGCTGGCGAAGTCGCCCTCGTGCGTCCCGGCATCACCACCGATCACGATACTCACGCCTTCGCCGCCGTGCCGTTTCTGCATCAACGCACTTCCGGGAGCCATCACGTATTGCACTTCAATCACGGACGTGACCGGGATGACGTTCCAATCACGTTTGGAGTAATGGCAAACGAAATTGCGTCCCATCGAGTGTGGATCGGTCAGCGTCATTGCCATTTGGCGAATGTGGTCCAACACCGGCATGCCCATGCCGACGAGGACGCCAAGGTTGCGATAATGCAGATGAAGGAAATCGTATGCCGGGCCTTGGCCCTTACGGACCTGTAAGCCGAGACAGACATTGAACGCTTCTTCGCCGGGGCCGCCGACCCAAAAATAGGCCTCGCCCGATTTCGACATTTTGATGCAACGTTCGTCGAGCTTACGGGTCAGCACCATGTAGCGGTGGATCTCCCGGCACTTGGCGATGGACAAGCTCTCGCGGCCGCTTTTCAACTCCGCCGGCGGCTCCATGACCGCCCCCGACGGACTGCGGTTCGCTGAGGGCATCGTGGGTCTCCGGGTGTTAACGGCCCAGGCGAGCCGCGCGATCCTTTTGGCTTTCCCCAATTGTATGTCAGAGATGCCTAGCTTGGCATGGGCTTTGATTTGGCGGTTTTACCGGTCAACTTGGCCCGGCCCAAGATGATGTATTCGCGTCCACTCTCACCTAAATCGCTGGCCATGACGTGGACCTGATGCACTTTGGTTTCGCCGCCCTGCCAGCCGGTGAACTTCTGAATAATCGCCGGCAATTCTTCGGCCGCTTCGCGATGCACGCGCCCGACGGTCACATGCGGCGTGAACGCCCGTTCTTCCCGCCGAAAACCACCGAGATCCAATAGCGCCGGTTCAATCGCAGCGTGCAATGCGGCAAGATGATCCGCACCATCGCTCACCTTGGCAATCAACGTCCGTGGCCGGCGTGGATTAGGAAACGCTCCCAGCCCTGCCAATGTGAACGAAAACGGGGCAATGTTCGCGCAAGCACTTTCGGTGGCCCGGCACACCCGCACGACTTCGCGCTCGTTGACTTCTCCCATGAAGATTAGCGTGAGATGCAAGTTGGCGACATCCACCCATTTCACGCCGTCAGTCAATGGTGCCAGTTGATCCTGCAATCCGCGCAGCCGCGTCCGGGTGAATGGAGCGACATCGACGGCAATGAATGTGCGGTAACGCATGGCGTAATTCTACGGGCAAAGGCCATGGTCGCCGAGCGACGCGGTTTACCCTTGTTGCTGCAAACGTAGACTAACTGTTTGCACTAACATCAGGAACGACAGATGCGTCAGTACCTCGGCAAGTTGGCAGACGGCGATTCGGTGAATGAGATTTACCTCGCCGCCGACAAGCAGCTCCGTTCGAATCGCAACGGCCAGCCATATGTGCAGGTCGAACTTCGCGATCGCTCGGCGGGCCTGACCGCGCGCATGTGGAATGCCGGCGAGTCTATCTTCACGTCTTTCGAGTCCGGCGACTTTGTTCGCGTCAAAGGCAAGGTGCAATCCTATCAGGGCACCTTGCAAATGATCCTGACTTCGTTGGATCGCGCGGATGCCAACAGCGTCGAGATCAACGACTTTTTGCCACATGCCGATGCCGACATCGGCAAGTTGCTGGATCGCCTCCGAACAATGTTGCGAAGCCTGGGCGATCCACATTTGCGAGCACTCGGCGAGTGTTTCCTGATGGACGAGGAGTTCATTCATGCGTTCGCTGCTTGCCCTGCCGGAGTGAAGAACCATCACGCCTACGTCGGGGGCTTGCTCGAACACGTGGTCACGCTGCTCGATGGTGCCGATCGGCTCGCGCCGCTTTACCCGGCCGTGAATCGCGATGTCTTCCTTATGGGCATTTTTCTTCACGATATCGGCAAGCTCCGCGAGTTGAGTTATCAAACAGGCTTTGCTTATACTGATGCCGGACAGTTAATCGGTCACCTGGTGCAGGGTGTCGAAATGCTCAACGAAAAGGCCGCCTCCGCGGCGAAGCTCACGGGCGAGGCGTTCCCGCGCGAGCTGTTATTGCGTTTGCAGCACGTCATTATCAGCCATCATGGCACGCTGGAGTTCGGCAGCCCCAAGTTACCAATGACGCCGGAGGCGGTCGCCATTGCCGCATTGGACAACCTTGATGCGAAGATCAATCAGGTGGCCGCCGAGATTCGTAACGACCGCGGCGGCACCGCGTGGACGCAGTATAACCCATCGCTGCAACGGCGGTTTTACAAAGGTGGCCAGGGATCGGGAATTGTTGAAGGGGACTGAATCGCCCAGCATAAGTGACAAGCCCGCGCAAGTTCTTGCTCACTGAGCGTCCTCAGGCAGCTATTCTATGCACGACAAAATCTCCACACACATCACGAATCCCGATTATCAGGCAGTCAAACCCAAAGTCCTTGCCCGGCAACTTGGCGTTGCCGACGAGGACTATGGCGAGTTTCGCCGTGCGCTGAAGGACTTGGCCAAACAAGGCCAGGTAGAGTTCGGCGCCGGCCATTCCGTACGCGCGGTCGGTACAAGGGACACCGTTGCCGGCATCTTTCGGCAACTGCCTTCAGGCCGGGCCGTGGTGCGACCCCATCCGGTTGACGGACAGACACCGACTGAAATTGTCGTCGCGGCGGAAGCGGCACTTGATGCTTCGACCGGCGATGAAGTGTTGGTCAAACTGACAGCACGTCGAGGCGGTGAAGGTCGGCGCTTTGGTGCCGTGGTCCGCGTGTTGTTGCGAGCGACGCGCACCTTCGTCGGCACTTATTTCGAGCGCGACGATGAAGGCCTGGTCCGCATCGATGGCGCTGTATTCAGTCATTCCATTTTTGTCGGCGATCCCGGTGCGAAGGACGCTAAGCCAAACGACAAAGTCGTCGTCGAGATGCTGCGCTTTCCGTCACCGGACGACCGTGGCGAGGGCGTGATTGTCGAAGTCCTCGGGGCGCGGGGTGCGCCTGGCGTGGATACGATGTCAGTGATTCGCGCTTTCGATCTGCCGGACGCATTTCCAAAGGAAGTTCTTGACGAGGCCCGTGAAGTCGCCGCTCACTTTGACGAAACGGCCCTAGGTGGCCGCGAAGACTTCACCAAACTGTTAACCGTCACCATCGATCCGGTGGACGCTCGCGATCATGACGATGCCGTGTCATTGGAGCGCGACGCAAAAACGGGCCATTGGGTGCTGGGTGTTCATATTGCCGATGTTGGCCACTTCGCGCCGTTGGGAAGCGCGCTCGACCGCGAAGCAAGGACACGAGGCACCAGCGTGTATTTGCCGCAGCGGGTGATACCGATGTTTCCGGAGTTGCTCTCCAACGGCTTGGCGAGTCTGCACGAAGGCAAAGTGCGTTTCACCAAGTCGGCGATTATTGAGTTGACGCCGGCCGGTGCTGTCGTCCACACGCACTTTGCCAACGCCGCGATTAAGGTGCGCAAGCGATTCACCTACGAACAAGTAAGTGAACTCTACGCAACCGTCGATGCCGGCAAGTCGCCCAAGCTGGCGCAAGAACTAATCGACGTTCTCATGCGGATGCGGGAACTGGCGCTGATCTTTCGTGCTCGCCGCCGCAAGCGCGGCGCCTTGGAACTTGAGATGCCGGAACCGGTGCTGGAATACGACGATGCCGGCAAAGTCAGCGGCGCCCATTTCGCCGAGAACGACATCAGTCACCAAGTCATCGAAGAGTGCATGTTGGCCGCCAATGTCGCCGTTGCGAACCAACTTAACGCGCTGAGCGTGCCATTCCTGCGCCGGGTGCACCCCGCACCAGACGAACGGAAACTCAAGGCCTTCGCCGAGTTCGCTCGCATTCTCGGCTACAAGATCGAACGGGGCGTCGACCGTTTTGCTTTGCAAAAGGTGTTACAGCGATCCGTCGGCAAGGCGGATGCGCCGGCGGTGCATTACGCAATGTTGCGCAGCCTCAAACGTGCGACCTATTCGCCGTTCGAGGAAGAGCATTACGCCTTGGCGTTTCCGCACTATTGCCACTTCACCTCGCCGATTCGCCGCTATCCCGATTTGACGATTCACCGGCTCTTGGATCGTTTCATCCGGCACGGCAAAGCCACGGCCGACGAAACGGAAACAACCGCGACCGGCGATCACTGCTCGAAGATGGAACGCCGGGCCGAAGCCGCCGAGCGCGAGTTGGTGAAGCTTCGGCTGCTTGATTTTCTCAGTCATCGCGTCGGCGAAGTGTTTGACGCCGTCGTCACCGGCGTGGCCGACTATGGTTTCTTCGCGCAATGCGAGCGCTTCCCCGCCGAGGGTCGCGTGCATATCAGCACGCTCACGGACGACTATTACTATTTCGACGAAGCCGCGCACACGCTGTCGGGCCGGCGTACCAAAAAACGTTACCGCCTCGGTGACAAGGTGCGCATCGAAGTCGTTCGCGTGGACTTGCAACGACGGCAGGTGGATTTCCGGGTGGCACCGGACGCCAAACCGGCCAAGAAACCGAAGCGGAAATAGCTTTCAATTCACGGCCGCCTCGTAGTACTCGACAATTGACTGTTGATATTGATGCCAGCGGGGATCATCAGCATCGAACAACGTTTTCCACTCTTGTTCGATCCACGGCAGATCAAGTTGGCCCTGGTTGGCGGCTAGCAGCGCATTGATATCGGCGATGTCCTGTACCCGTGATGCAATCAGCTTGAGCAGAATCAGGCCCTCAGCCGTCGCAGTGCAAACTTGAGTACCGAGAAAACTGGTCGCGCTGGCTCGGTCCAGTACATGTTGATACAGCGGCAACATTGGCTTCATCCAATCGATTCGTACGCCGCGAAAGTCCAGGAAAGTCAAATACTGATTCATGTACTCTTCAATGGTCTGGCGTTCATTGAATGTGAAGCCGCGTTCACGAAGGTCGTCGAGTAAGCCGGGCAGGCGAATCGCCGGCACCGCGAGCAGAAAGTCAACATCGCGCGTTGAACGTGGGCGTGATCTCAATCCAGTGGCCAACCCACCAATAAGTGAATACTGGACGCCAACCGAGTGAAACGCCGCGACCGACTCGATCACGGAGGTGACAATTTCTGACTTCAGCTCGCAAACCTCATACATGATGTCGAAATACCAGTCGATGCGCGGTGCGCCATTTCTCTTCCTCAACGAGGCAGAAAGCTTCGATGGCAGCGCGACGTGGCGACGTGGCGAGTTGTGCCTCGGCAATGCACACCAATTCAACAATTTGCCGCGATTGTTCAGCTGCGGAACACGCTCGGAATCGAACTGCTTCCTCAGCGATAACGTCCGCATGACGCGGGAAAACATAAGGAAATGGCACTGTCGATCCTCCCGGAGATAGTATAGCCGCGCCGGTCGCCGAGAATTGGCGATGCGAAAAACTTTCCGTCCGGCTACAATTTCGCACCATTCCAGAGGTACTCACGTGGCGAAGGCTCGCCGGCCGATCATTGACTTTGGCGTTTACCTGACAGTGCGGTCGGTAGTAACCGTGCTTCAGGCACTTTCACTGCGTTTGGGCAGCCAACTGGCGACGTTGCTGGCAAGGCTAGCGTTTCGTTTCGACCGCCGCCATCGCGAGGTCGCAAAGGACAACTTGCGGGCCGCGTTTCCGGGCCGCTACAGCAATGCCGAGTTAGATCGAATGGTGTTACAGGTCTATCGCCACTTTCTCACAATGATCGTCGAGATCGCGCATTTGCCACGGAAGCTACACGTGACCAATTGGTGCAAATACATTGACCTCGTCAACGGCGACAAAACACTACACGCACTCACATGCGGTCGGCCGCTGATGATCGTGACCGGGCACTTTGGCAACTGGGAAATGGCCGGATTCATGCTCGGGTTGCTCGGCTTTCGCACCTTTGCTGTGGCCCGCGAGTTGGACAATTCGCGACTGGAGAGGTTTCTCAAACAGTTCCGCCAGAAGACCGGGCAAAAGATCCTCGCCAAGAAGGGGGACTTCGATCAGATGCAGGCACTGTTGGAAAACGGTGCCGTGATCGCCACTCTCGCCGATCAGGATGCCGGCCCGCGCGGCTTGTTCGTGGATTACTTCGGCCGGCCGGCCAGCACGTTCAAGTCCATCGCGCTGCTATCCGTCGAGTTCAACGTACCTATCCTCGTCATCGGCGTACCCAAGGTTGGCGAGCCAATGCAATACCAGGTCGAGGCGGCCGACTTGATTGATCCAGTCGAGTTCGCCGATGTACGCGATCCCGTGCGCGCCATAACACAACGCTACACATCCGCTATCGAAGACATGGTGTGCCGCCACCCGGAACAGTATTTTTGGTTGCATCGCAGGTGGAAACATCAGCCGCCCGTGCGAAAGGCAAAAGCAGCGTAGGCTCCGTATATCAACTAACGCCGTCAACAACTGAGGTTCAGCCGTGTTAACCGGCCCCAATGCCATCCTGATTCTGAAGATCGCCGTCGGCTCGGTGTCGGTCATTCTCGCGGCATCAATTGTCGCGTTACTGCGGAAAAACTATCGGCTGCACGGGCGCATCAATCTCGTGTTCATGATTCTGACGTTGGCGGCTGTATTCGGGTTAGAGTTCCTCATTCGCGTTCAGGATCCCAAAATGTTCGACTACTTCGATGACGCCACGCGGCGCGTCATGGCCATTCACCTATGCTTTTCCGTGCCGGCGGCGGTTTTGCTGCCGATTATGTATTTTACCGGCAAGACTGGCAGGCGACAGACTCACTACGTGTTGGCGGCAGTCTTCTCGGTTTGCTGGATTGGTACGTTCATTACCGGCATCTTCTACCTGCCACATCACCAGCCATGAACAACTCAGCGGCCGTCGAATATGCAAAGCTCCTCGAAGGAGCTGAGGCAGGCGTCGCACAGCGCGACGTGGAGCGCACGCCGCCGCCACTGGCCCGCATCATTGAGGCGCTGTTGTTTGCCGGCGATCAACCATTGACACCCGCGTCCGCGGCCGTTGCCGTTCGCGGCTTGTCCAGCGAACAGTTCCGCGCGGCCATTGACGAACTCAGTCGCCAGTACCGGCGGCAAGGCAGACCTTATGCCATTCAATCACGGCCTGAGGGGTTCACACTGGCGCTCAAGGCAGGGTTTGCCAATGTTCGTCAACGGCTCACTGCGGGCCCGCGCGAAGCCAAACTGACAGTTCCGATGCTCGACGTGCTGGCCGTGGTGGCATACAAGCAACCAGTCACTCGCAATGAAATCGACGCCTTGCGCGGTGCCGACTCCGTGGCGATATTGCGGCAGCTCGTGCGCTTGAATTTGGTCGCCGTGCAGGATGCCGTGCCGGGAACTACGGAACCGGCTTACAACACCACCCCGCGTTTCCTGGAGCTATTCGGCCTTCGTACGCTGGACGATCTGCCTCAAACGGCCGACTTGCAGAAGATTTAGACACTTCTGCAGCCTACCCTGTCACTACCTTAGGCGTTGATTCAGTCACCGGTTCGCGGAATTGCCAGGCAAAATACGCCGCGGCAAACAACGACCCAATCGCAGGCAGCGCCCACACGGCCGGCCATGCGACGCCGTTGGGGCCACGATAACCATCGACGGCAATGCCGGCAATCCAATTGCCGGCGAATGCGCCGACGCCGGACGTGCAAATTGCCAGCAACCCTTGAGCGCTGGCCCGCAAGTCGCGCGGTGCGTGCCTGTCGATAAATAGCATTGCCGCCACAAAGTAGAAGCCGAAGCACACACCCTGCAGCGGAATGCCCACGGCGATGAGCCACGGTACGTTGCCGGCGGCATAAATGCCAAAGCGCACGGTCGATGCTGCCAGGCCAATGAACAAAGTGCGCTTCAAGCCAATTCGCATTCGCATCCACGGCAACGCAAGGATACAGACGATCTCCGTTAACTGTCCGGTTGTCTGCCACGCGGCGGCGTTCTTCACGCCCAGGTCCACGAGGTAGCGATTGAGATACGTGTTGTGAAATGCCGTCACCAATGTGATGACGAACGATGTGATCACGAACACCCGAAAGCTACGGTGAGCGAACATCTTAATCGCCGGCACACCAAATAACTCTGCGAGCGACTTGCCTACGTGCGCCGGCGGCGTGTGCGGAAGTGTGAAGGCGTAAAGGCCAAGTAACAACGATCCGGCTGCTCCATACAGCAACGGCAATGCCGAGACGGACGGCAACATCATTCCAACGAACACGCCCGATGCCAACCAGCCGATTGTGCCAAATACACGAACGTGACCGTACTGCCGTATCATGTGCGGCAGATTGCGAAACGAAATGGCGTTGCTCAAAGTCAATGAGGGCATGTAACACGCGGCATACGCAAGGAACAACATTAGAAGACGCGGAAACGACACGTCATTCCGATTCCCGAGTGTACTGGGAGGCGGAATGCGGTCAATGAACGGCCAGTCTTCGGTTCGCTCATCAACGACCGCTGCGAATAGGAATGTCAGGAACACTGCGCCGAGTAAATGCAATGCGGCGTACAGCCGCTGGCTGGCGAAGAACCGATCCGCCAACAATCCCACTACAAATGGCGTACCCATCGCCGCGATGGCAAACGTCGCAAACAACAATCCGACTTGTTGGCCCGATAGGCTCAAACCGCCTTCGTGCGGCGGGGCCAGCAGAAAGGTTGGAAGTGTGACGCCCCACACGCCGAGGATGGCGTATTGCAGGAACATCATGACGGCTAAACGGCGACGCATTCCGGAATTACTTGGCCAACTTGATGCAGATCAACTCTTTTTCATCACGAACATACAGCATTCCATTGGCCAGGGCCGGGTGTGCCCACGTTGGGCCGCAGATTGTGGCACGGCAAAGTTCGCGGTATTCCTTGGCATCGGGTTCGATCAGCATTAGCTCGCCGTTGTCGGAATGCATGAGTAGCTTGTTGTCGCCGGTGCGGACCAGGGCCGCGTGGTATTTTCCGACCTTTTCCTTTTTCCAAAGCAGTTTGCCCGTGGCGGTCTCAACGCAGCACAAGTCCGCTTGAGGTTTACCACTTATCACGGCCGCGATGCTGCCAGTAACCATGTACACATGGTCTTTGCCGACGGGCATTGGTGTCGAGAAATAACAGCAAAGCGCCGAGCTTTTCCACGCTTGTTCAACTGCCGGGTTGCCATCCTTTGTGGTGAGTTTCAGTGCCATGCTGCCCAGCGTCACCGAACTGACAATTAGCAGGTCGCCAACTTTGCAAGGTGTCGCTGAGCTTTCCTGCAATACGTCCTTGAATGGATGCCGCCAAAGTAACGAACCATCCGAGACCGCGAGAGCCACCACGCCGGCTGCCGTAAGCGTAACCGCCGCACGTTGGCCCGCATGTTCAATGATGATGGGCGCTGCATAAGATGCGGCATCATCCTCGGCCTGCCAGACGACTTTGCCCGTCTTGCGGTCGAATGCCACAAGCGATGCGCCTTTGCCACCAACATGAACGATGACACGGTCGCCATCAATCAGCGGTGAAGCGGACACACCAAACCGTAAATTCGCCATGTTGAACTGCTTCAGCGCATCAAGGGACCACGGCTGTTGTGCGTCGGCACTGAGGACGCCGGCGATGCCGTAACTGATCACTTGCCCGTCGCCGTCGATGGCCGGCGTGGCTCGCGGACCCGATCCGAATTGGCCTGTGTACGGCACCCGCTTATGGATGAACTCTTGCTCTTTCGCGCCAGTCCCGGCGTCATAGATAATGATCCGCTCTTCCTCTTTGCCGGTGACCCGGTCGTGCAAATAGACTTTGCCACCGGCAACCACCGGCGAACTATGCCCTTCGCCGATGGGAATTCGCCAAACAACTTTGGGTGCTTCAGCCCATGGCGCGATGATTTCATTCGATGTGCCATCGCGATTGGGGCCAAGCCATTGCGGCCAGTCGGCGGCAGTTACGGGGATCGAAATGACGGCGAGAACCAGGATTGATCGCAGGTACTTCATGGTGGATTCTCACGCTTTGTCAATCACTCGCAGACAATCGCGATGATGCTCTCGCCGCTGGTGGCGTCGATGTCGCAGAAGAATGAACGCACTGTCACGCTGAGTGCGGATTCCACCGCGCCGGTGAACGACTCCTGTGCTTGCCGCACCATTTTGCGGTACATCTGTTCGACCATGTCGCGGCCGCCCGGGGTTGGGTCGCCATGCAACAACCGTGACTCGGCGTCGGTTAGCATTCCCTTCGAACGGACGACGATGAGGTCGCCGATTCGCGCGATGTCGGTTTCATTTGCGGTGCGTCCGAGGTAAAATCGCTCGAAGCGTTGGATGATGGGTCGCAGGGTGGCGTCGAGTTCGGAGGTCGCGGTCATTGGCAAGGCTCGCGGAGTGAGTGATCGCTATACATAGGTTATGAACATCGTCCGCGGAGCGTAACATGGCCAGTCCCAGGGTCGGCATCATCATGGGTTCCCGGTCGGACTGGGAGACGCTGCAACATGCGGCAGCGATCTTCGACCGGCTCGGCGTGACTTACGAAGTGCGGGTGGTTTCCGCGCATCGCACGCCGGACTTGTTGTTTGAGTATGCCAGCACAGCCGCAGGTCGCGGGCTTGCGGTCATTATTGCCGGGGCGGGCGGAGCGGCTCACTTGCCCGGCATGGTCGCGGCGAAAACACCGCTGCCGGTACTGGGTGTGCCGGTGAAATCTGATGCACTGAATGGCCTGGATTCGCTGCTATCCATCGTGCAAATGCCCGCCGGGGTGCCGGTCGGCACGATGGCCATTGGCAAAGCTGGGGCCATTAACGCAGCCTTGATGGCCACGTCCATTCTTGGCGTGGCCGATCCGAGTGTGATGAAAACAGTTGAGCGATATCGCTCCGAGCAAACCAATATCGTCTTGCAGGACGGCGACCCGCGTATCGAGGCCAGCCAATGATGATCGGCATCCTCGGCGGCGGGCAACTTGGCCGCATGATTGCGCTCGCTGGCGTGCCGATGGGCATGAAGTTCCGTGTGCTTGATCCCGCGCCATCGCCGCCGGCCATCGTGGCGGCCGAGCACATTCTTGGCGAATACGAGGATCATGCTGCGCTGGCGGATTTCGTCGCTGGTTTGGATGTCATCACCTACGAGTTTGAGAATGTTCCCGTGGCCGCCGCACGGTGGCTGGCCGAGCGGGTGCCGGTGTATCCGCCGCCTGTGGCACTGGAAGCGGCACAGGATCGGTTGGCGGAAAAGACGTTCTTTCAACAACTGGATGTACCCACGCCGAAGTTTCAGGCAGTTGATACTCGCACAGATCTTGATGCGGCTGTTCGCGTCATTGGTTTGCCGGCTGTGGTGAAAACCCGCCGCTTCGGTTACGACGGCAAAGGGCAGATGGCCCTGCGAACAATCGATGATGTTGAAACAGCCTGGGAACGGCTTGGCGGCCGGCCGCTGATCTACGAGCAACTTGTACCGTTTGATCGTGAAGTATCACTCATTGCCGCGCGTGGTGTTAATGGCCAGGTTGTCTATTATCCGCTGATCGAAAACGTGCATGTTGAAGGCATTCTGCGCCAGTCCATTGCGCCGGCGTCGGATCTGACTTTACAATCATTGGCCGAGGATTATGTGCGTCGGGCGCTCATTCAACTCGACTACGTCGGCGTGTTGGCTGTGGAGTTCTTTCAAGTCGGTCAACAATTGTTAGTCAATGAAATGGCGCCGCGTGTTCATAATTCGGGACATTGGACCATCGAGGGTGCGGCCACCAGTCAGTTTGCCAATCATGTTCGAGCAATCAGCGGCTTACCGCTCGGCGAAACGCGCACGCCTTGCCCCGCTGCGATGGTCAACGCTATCGGGACATTGCCCGATGCCGAGGCCGTCTTGCGGATTCCCGGGACGTCATTCCACGACTACGGCAAATCGCCGCGGCCCAACCGCAAGGTGGGACACATCACCGTGACGGCACCGGATCTGGCAGTTCTCGATGAACGATTAAAAGCCATTGGTGCGCATTCGTTTCACATTCGTACCATTTGCCGCCCGCGCCTGCCGGGTGGCGATGAAAAGAAATGAACAGAATGCACAATTGCGTGAAACGAAGTGAGATGAGAGTTCACTGAGTGAAACGTAATGAAATGAATCGTGTTTCGGCTACTGGGATTGAATCCAGTCGCTACCCTGGTCATCATTAGGCGGACTGCGTGCTAGTTCATGGTTGGCGCATGCCCACCCATACCTGGAACACGCCGAATAAGATCACTCCGCCGAAGATTGTCAGCATGACGATCTGCATGTTGTCGCTGACGGCGGTGTCTTTCATGCGCACCACTGTGACGGTGACCAGGCTCCCGAAGAGCAGCAAGGCTAAGCCGAAGATTGTCGCAGCGCCGCGGACCAGCCAATGGGTTTTGCGTGGCGGTGACGGCTCACGCGGTAGTTCGAGCGGCACTGTCATCGCCACGGCCGGTGGCAGCAGTCTTGGCTTTTCGATCACCTCATTGAAGCCAGATGCGACCTCGCTCACCATCGGTGTGGCGGGGCGTGTTCGCCAGAGTTTCACACCGGCCATGCCGGCGATCAACAAGCCCACGCCGGCCACGATGGGTGCAATCAATTCCAGCGAACTGATCAAAGAACGAGCATCCTCGCCGGCCATCGGCGTCAGCAAAGCGTCGTCCGGTTTATTGGGATCGTAATAGACTTTGACCGATTTCCCGACCGGGTACTTTGAGAGGAGTTCCTGGGGAGTGCCTTCGGGTGTGAAGTGCAACATGGGCACCACGCGCAGGCCTTCGCTCCTGTAGCTTTTGCCGTTGATCGAATAGGTGTAGATAATCTTGGCGATAGCATCGACTTTCAACACGCGGCCAGTCTTAACCGTGGCCGTCGAAAGTTCAGAAGTCACGATGCGACCGGTCGTTGACGGCCACTGCGTGACCTGGTTGACTCGAGTTTTGCCGACATGGATGCCGGCCACGCCGACGACGCCCAGAAACAACAGAAACAGGCCAAAGCCGCACAGCCGATGTTGCAGGGCACGCGATTCCGAAGTTGCGGACATGGTCGGGCTCCCGTCCAATTTGCAGTGAGTTGGCACGTTTTCAGGCAAAACGAGCCGTGTCAAAAGTAGCTTGGAATTGGCCAATCGGCAAATGGCGACGATCCGCCGCGATGAACAAAACAATTGCGTCTACGTGATGGACAGCATACACTACCGATGCACTTTTCCTAACCAGGGGGCTCGCCATGACTCGCCGCCAAATTCGATCGCGCCTGTGGGTTCGGCCACTTGAAGTGCGAGTGTCACCGGCCGTATTCACGGTGTTGAATACCATGGATGGCACCGTGTCGGGCAGTAATCAATTGCCTGGATCTTTGCGCCAGGCAATTTACGACGCCATTCTGGCGCCAGGTGCCGATACAATTGACTTTGCACCAGCGATGACGGCTGGCGGACCTGTCAGCATTTTCTTGAATTCAACATTGACACTTTCGGCAGCAAACGGACCGATCACAATAGAGGGACCGGGAAGCTCTTTACTCGCGCTAGACGGGAAAGATGCAATTCAGGTTCTGGTAAACGATGCGGGTGTTACGGCGTCGATTGCGGGATTGACCGTCACCCATGGTCGAGCCGCGACAAATGGTTATGGTGCCGGAATATTCAATGTCGGCACACTGACGATTAATAATGTTGCCGTGATCGAAAACTCTTTAGGCGCTTCTAGCACTGGTAGCAATGGCGGTCGCGGTGGAGGCATCTATAACCATGCGATGTTGACCATAACAAATTCGCTCATCAGCGATAACCGTTCGGGAGACGGTGGCGTCAATGGGGGGTCGTCAATTGATGCAGGCGACGGCGGTGACGGTGGTGGCATTTATAGCAGCGGAATCCTTGTGATTTCCGACTCAACAGTATCTCTGAATTATTCCGGAAAGGGCGGTCTCGGTAGCTCAACATCATTTGGCGGCGACGGCGGCGACGGTGGGGGCATATTTAACAGCGGCATATTGACTGTCACGAATTGCGACATTAGCGGGAATTCTGCGGGAGCCGGTGGAAGCAGCAACGATTGGGGTGGCGTCGGCGGTGGCGGTGGTGGGGTGGCGAGCACGGGCAGTCTTACGATTGTGGATTGCAATATTTCCGGCAACAGAGCCGGGACCGGTGGCAGTGGGGAATCACGCCGCGGAGGCTATGGCGGCGGCATTTATTCCACGGGAGCGCTGAGTGTTGGTGCAAGTACTATTACGGCAAACAAAGCAGGGAACGGTGGATTTGGAAGTGTTGGTCCTTTTTCTTCTGGCGGCGATGGTGGAGGAGTATGGGCTTATGCTGACGCGTTGCCAATCTCAATCCATAAATCCACCGTTTCCTACAACTCCGCAGGCCATGGGGCCAGCTCCACTGACGGTGGTGACGGCGGCAATGGCGGCGGCCTTTGGATTTCTAGCACGAACCTGTTAGTAAGTGACTCTCACATTACAAACAACAGTGCAGGCAATGGAGGCAATAACGGATTTGCGGGAGATGGTGGTGATGGAGGAGGCGCGTACATTGATTGTGAATCTGGCAGCCAGGCAATTGTCCGGACCACCATTTCAAACAACATCGCGGGTAAAGGCGGCGATGCAATTGTCCATGCCGCCGCTGGCGGCAAAGGCGGAGGAATTTCCGTGGAAGGTAGTACCGCCACTTCGGCATCGTTCTCGATCAGTGCCTGCGAAATCTCGTCCAATCTTGCGGGCGACGCCGGTTTGGACACTGATCACCCTCACAAGATGGGCCGTGCGGGCAATGGTGGGGGAGTTTCTATCTACGCCTTCGGCAATGTTAATGTAACATTAGCCAACAGTACTGTGAGCGGCAACAAGTCGGGCCTTGCCGGGAATTCCCAATCATCTGGAGGTGGAGTCTACACGCGCTATTCAGCACCTGTGACAATATCGAATTGCACGATTTCTGCAAATACAGCTGCCTATGGCGGAGGCGGGATCGCTTTTTTGGGCTACACCAGCAAGCTTCAAAGTACAATTGTGGCGGGAAACATAGCCCCAAGTAACCCCGACGTTCGCGGCACATTTATTTCCCTGGGTTACAACTTAGTGCAGTCGCCGGGCACCACGACAGGATACCTGCCTTCCGATCAGACGAATGTGAATCCCCTGTTGGGCAGCCTTGGCAATTACGGAGGAGTAACCCGGACCATCCCGCTCTTACCGGGCAGCACGGCCATAGACAAAGGCTCAAACGCTCTCAACTTGCAGAATGATCAACGAGGCGTGAGCTTCGACCGCGTTGCGGGAACTGCGCCCGACGTTGGCGCATTCGAGGTCCGACCGCCAGTTGCCGGGGCCACCGCTCCAAACGTGTTCGTTTCCGGAGGAGTGCTCCACACGATTACAGTGACGTACGGTGCTGTAGATTCACACATCAATATCGGTACTTTGGGCACCGGTGACGTCGTGGTAACCGGACCTGGGGGATTCACAGCCACGCCAACTTACACTGGCGTGGACATCAACTCGAACGGCACACCGCGCGTGGCCACATATCAGTTTGTGCCACCGGGCGGCTCGTGGGATTCCGCCGACACCGGCATCTACCAAGTGACGATGAAAGGCGGACAAGTGTTTGACACTTCAACGCCCGGTCCATATGCGGTGCTGGCGGGTATGCTGACGAGCTTCATTGCCCCCTTGACGTCGGCGCCGCTTGTGCAAACCATCTCTGTCAACGGCGGCCAGCCGCAACGGTCGCGTGTCACTAGTTTGTCTGTGGAATTCGACCAATTGATCACTTTGCCTGCCACCCCGGCCAGTGCGTTTCAACTCAAACGCAACTCGGATAACGCGGTTGTGAACTTGAGTGCGTCTGTGTCTGGGAACATCGTCACGCTGAGTTTTGCAAGCGGCGCGGTAAACGGGAACTCATTGGCGGACGGTCGGTACACACTGACAGCAATCGCTTCACAGATTAACGAGGGCTACTTTGACGGCAACGGTGACGGCGCATTCGGTGACAACTACGTAGTCGTCGGCAATACCGTCAACCAACTCTTCCGCCTCTTCGGCGACAACAACGGCGATGGCTACGTTGGGCCCACGGATCTGATGTCATTCCGTTTGGCATTCGGCGGAAATGGGATTGCATTCGACTTCAACAACAATGGCTCCGTAGACGCAAACGACTTCATCCAATTCCGGCTGCGCTTTGGCGGGTCGATTTAAGGTCGTCAGTTTGAGCCCGACGCGCAAGCAAGGTGTTGGAATTGCCTTGCTTGCGCGGCGGGCTCATCTTTACTTCGCCGTGTGAGATTCGCCTCGCTGCGTTTCGGCCTCATCATGGGGGCCGAGTTGACTTCGCCTCGCTGCGCGTCGGCCTCATCATCATGGGCCTTCATTCGAACCCACCACTGGCGGTGGGGCAGGTAGTTCCGGGTTGACTGGCAGTTGTGGGATGCCGGCGCGGCGGTTGGCTCGTTCGATGCCGACGGTGGGGTTCACGATGATGTTGGGGCTCATGCGGGCGGTGCCTTCGAAGTATTCCAGATAGGCCGGGCCGATCAGGATGATGGCGGCGGCGATCCAGAAGCAGAACACCGATGGGAACAACATCCAGAAGCTGGTGCGGTTGGCCTGCGTTTCGGCACGTTGTCGGGCGGTGCTGCGGAAGTTGGTAGACAGTTCCGAAAGCGTCGCGGCGGTGTCCGTACCCAATCGTTCGGACTGAACGAGCAACGAGGACAGGTTACTGACTTCGGGAACCTGGGCGCGGTCGGCCCACTGCTTCACGGCGGTATCGAGCGTGTGCAACTCGGCTTGCTTCGCAGTGATCGCCAACTCTTGAGCGAGCACCGGGTGCGAGTGCTTCATCTCCTTGGAAACCGTGGTCAGGGCGGCCAGCGGATTCTGGCCGGCGGTGAGGCACAACGTGAGATTATCAATCACCATGGGCAGGCCGCGGGTCATCTCGGCTCCGCGTTCGCGGCGGCGCATTGCCAACCACACGCGCGGCAACGAGAACGCCAGCAAGACGGCGAGCAAGCCGACAATGGCTACGGTGACGCCGAACTGTGGCGGCAGAATCAACGCAACGGCCAGCGTCAGCAACACGGCCGACAACATGAACGAAACGCGGATGGCGCGATAGTCCTGCAGTGCGTTCCGGTGATAGTAGCCGGCACCCAGCAATAGCTTTTGAATGTCGTCGCTGCCCGATGCGGTCAGCGGCATTTGCGCGGCCAAAGGCTCGGTAAACCCGCCCATGGCCGGTTCCGGATCGCGGTCGTCGTCTTCAGCGAGCGGATCG
>JANNLP010000606.1:0-4509 GCA_031396905.1 Gemmataceae bacterium | reverse complement strand
GAAGAAGCTAAAAGACCTGGCCGAAGTTCACGCCGGTGAATTGTAAGTCGCCGCTCGTATTAACCAGCCAAGCCCCGGGGGCGAGCATTGCTCACCCGGGGTTTTGGTGTGATCCCAAATCAGAACTTTGGCAGTTACAGCGGCTGAAATCCCGCAAGACGGCGTCCTCTCACTTCCATGTTCGGCAGTTATCGCTTCGGTCGCTCGCTGGCAGTGGCCTCGATATCGGTGTCCGCTTTCTAATGCTTAAGACCTGGCGGCTTGGTCCACCTATTATCGTGGCGTAAGTTATTGCGGCATTTCTACTTCGCGTTAGGGTTGACTAATCTTCTATCATCCCATGCTTCCGAATCAGCGAGATTTCCTACATCGGTTGTCGTCTTTCTCAAACCTTCAGATTGCGCAGGGCTAGGTCAAATGGTTTTGAAACCGGCATTGGATTGGTTGCGCCTAATGGGGCTCAAACGGGTAGAATCTCTGGAGTGTATCGGAGCGACTCTTATGCGTGTTCAATCACATCGCGGCAAGACAGTCAGACAATCGAGGCTTCGATTGATGCGTCTGGAAAATCGCCTGGCGCCGGCGGTATTTACCGTCACGAACACCGCTGATAGCGGAGTCGGCTCGCTTCGGCAGGCGGTCCTTGACGCTTTTTTCGCTTGGGGTGCTGACACCATTGACTTTCTACCCTCCTTATTCAATGTCGCGCAGACGATTAATCTCACGACCGGCTACATCGGGGTCGGCGACGCAACGACCATTCTAGGTCCCGGTTCGCAGCTATTGACCGTGAAAAACTTGTCGAGCTTGAAATCGCATGGCGGTGTTTTCGAAGTGGAGGGACAAAGTAGTGCAACGCTCAGCGGTATGCGAATCACCAATGGAAATACAACTGGCTTCGGCGGCGCTATTAACATTGTGGCATCGCTCTCGGTCACCTGCAACGACATGGTATTTGAAGACAATCGCGGAGGAGTCGGCGGCGCTGTGAGCGCGCAACAGTCCAATGTCACACTCAACAATTGCTTATTTAAGAATAACGTCTCGACGGCTTACGGCGGAGGCGCACTGTATGTTGAACACGGGAAGACCACCGTCAATTCCTGCTCATTCATTTCCAATACCGCGACCAGTGATGGCGGCGGCGTCTTTGTGAATGCCTTCAGTTCTATCGTCATGGACGGTTGCATCTTGTCCAACAACAAGGCGAACGGCGGGTCCGGCGGTGGCATGAACATTTTGCACGGATCGAATGCCAAAGTGCAGAACAGCACTTTTGCAGGCAACGTCGCGGTGTCGTATGGCGGTGGCCTGGGAGTTGATGCTTCGTTTCAGGCAAACGCAGTCGTGTCGAATTGCACGTTTACGGCGAATCAGGCGGGCATTGCGGGCGGTGGAGTCATGGTGCATGAATCCGGCGATCTAGCAGTAGTCTTTCGCAATTCAACCATTGTGGGGAATACGGCGATTCGCGGCGGCGGCATGGCTATGTTGTCTGCAGCCAAAGTCGACCTCGCCGGTTGCATTGTAGCCAAGAACACAGTGACAAACGGCGGACCGGACCTCGATTACGATTCGGCCCAGACCGCCACGGCATCGTCTTGTCTGATTGGCGTGAGCGATCAAGGCAATTTCACTTTGCCGGCGGGCAATCTTAGTGGCACAAAGGCCGCACCGCTCGATCCTGGCGTCATCACGTTGGCGAACAATGGCGGCGCCGTTCCGACAATTGGTTTGTTGTTGAGCAGCCCGGCCATAGACGCCGGTGCGAATCCGCTGAGCCTGGCGAACGATGCCCGCGGAGCCGGCTTTCCCCGAGTCGTGGGAATGGCGGCGGATATCGGTGCATTCGAAGTTCAAGACTTTAACATCGCCGCCAACGCGACGGCGCCGTCGGTGACAAAACTCGACACCACATCGTTCCAAGTGACGGTGCATTACGCTGACGGCAATGGCTCGAAATCCGTTGACGTTGGCACGATCGATGTAAATGACATTACCATTTCCGGCCCAGGATTCCCGACGCCGGCGACACCGCTGTCCGTGGTCGCGGACAACCCGGGAAACGGAAGCCCGAGAATTGCGACATATACATTTGCCGCTCCGTCGGGAGGCTGGAATTTCTCGCACAACGGCATCTACAGCATCGCGATGAAAACTGGTCAAGTGTCGGACCTGGATTCGCCCACACCAGTTTTTGTGCCGGCCGGTCCGATTGGGACCATGAATGTCGCCGTGGGTAAACAATTCATCGTCGACGATTTTTCGGGCAAAAGCGACGGCAACTACAGTGTCGGCAATTTGTCGATGATTGAAGCCGTAAACCTGGCGAACTACCACGTCGGGTTCGCGGACTTGATTGCGTTCGATCCGTTGGCGGTCGCCATGTCCAAACTCGTCACCTCTGGCGGTGAACTGATCGTTACCGAGTCATTGACAGTTCGCGGTCCCAATGTGCCGTTGACCGTCCGAGACAATAGCCGCGGCTTTCAGGTGACCGGGCCCAACCCGATTCAACTGACGATTGAGAATCTAACCATCGGCGGCACAGCCGCGTCCCAAGGCGGCGCGCTGGCGAATTTCGGACATTCGGTGATGCTCTCCAACGTCACAATCGCCAATAGTTCGTCGGGGCAGGTAGGTGGCGGCATCTACTCGAGCGGCGGATCGCTAACGATGTTCAATTGCACGGTCATCGGCAATATCGCCAAAGGCCCCAACGGCACAGGTTTCGGTGCCGGCATCTATGTGTTCAAAGGTTCGCTGGAGGCGACCAATTGCACACTGACAGGAAATTCGGCAAACGTCGATGGGGGCGCGATTTACAACCACAGCACCACCGTTGCGATCATTCAAAACTGCACAATCACCAACAACACAGCCGCTACGGGAGGCGGCATCATTTCGAATACAAGCACCGTTCAATTGACCAGCACCATCGTGGCCGGCAATACGGCTACGGTGGCCGGTAAGAATCCTGATTTGTCTGGGGGCAGCTTCACCGCGACCGATTGCATTATCGGCGTGACGGGCACGGGCATAACGTCAATCACAATCGTCGGCGGGAAGTCCGGCACGCTGTCGAACCCATTCCAAGCCAAGTTGGCGCCGATTTATGACAACGGCGGCTTGACGCTCACGCATGCGCCCTTGCCCGGTAGTCCGGCGCTCAACGCCGGTTCCAACCCGATTGGCTTAGCATTTGATCAGCGCGGGGCCGGATTCCCGCGAGTGCTAGCAGGCGTGGTTGACATCGGCGCGATCGAGGGGATCTCGCAAGTGCCAACGGCAACGGCGGCACTCACCAACGTGACGTTGGCCGGCCCGACTTCATACACGTTCACAGTTAAATACGAGGACCCCACGGGTATCGACGTCGCCACGCTGGGCACGGGTGATGTCGTCATTACGGGTCCGAACGGATTCATGGCGACGCCGGCCTTCGTTTCCGTCGACATCGCCGGCAATGGCACACCGCGCACCGCAACCTATTCGTTTGTGCCGCCTGGCGGCTCATGGGACAAAGGCGACAACGGCAACTACACGTTGGCTCAGGTCTCCAACCAGGTTGGTGATACGGACGCGAAGCAGAACTTTGCTTTTCCCGGTGTGATTGGCACATTCAATGTCTCGGCCGCTACGCTATACCTGGTCGATGAAATCAGCGATGTGGACGATGGAATCGTGTCGGTTGGCAAGCTGTCGATTCGCGAAGCCGCGTCGCTGGCCAACAAAAATACCGCATTGTCCGACGTGATCATGTTCGACCCGACAGTGTTTGCAGCGGCCACGACGATTACCTTCAACGGTGGTCCGATTCAATTCACGGAAAAGGTCTCGGTCATCGGACCCACGGCCGCCCTGACGTTTGACGCACTCGGCACGAAACAGTTGGTGACGATTAACGCTCCGGCCTCGGATACTATCGGCTTCGAGCGACTTACCTTTTCCAACGGCAGGGCGGTGTCAACAAGCGGCGGGGCGATTCAAGTCGTGGCCGGGCGGTTGAATCTGAACACGGTTGTCATCGAAAACTGCGTGGCCGACGCCGGGGGCGGCGCGGTGAGCTTCGTCGGCAGCGCCGCCTGGTTGACAGCCAACGACTGCTTCATTCGCAACAATCAGACTCTGGGCACATCGAAGGGCGGCGGCATTCTTTCGCTGGCCACTTCAGGGACGATGACGTTGACACGGACCACCGTAAGCAACAATCAATCCGGCGGTGATGGCGGCGGAATTTCCACAAGCAGCAGCCTCAAACTCGATGCCTCGTTGGTGGCCAACAACTCCGTCGCGCCGGGCAAAACCGGTTCGGGCGGCGGCATTGCTATCGCGGCGCTAATGCCTTCATCGGCCAATCTGACGGTGTCGAATAGCACGATTTCCGGGAACACCACAGGCGATGGTGGATTCGGGCGCTCGTTCAGTTCGCCGTGCTCTATCGCGGCGGCGAGAAAGTATCCATGTCGACCCGAGCAGGACAGTTCGTTACATTGCGGGAGCTGCGCC
>JANNLP010000587.1:0-4974 GCA_031396905.1 Gemmataceae bacterium | reverse complement strand
AGGTCGTACCGACACCACCCGGATGCAACATGGCGAACTGGTCTATACCGGCTTTCGCCGCACACCCGTCTGCGCGGTTTTGGGGTTTGAGTGCATGGCGGAGTTTTATGCCACGACGCACGACGTTGGCCTAGTCCTGGGAGATATCTCCGAAGACGCCAATGATCGCGATACGGCCGACCAACGGCCAGCAACACGCGAATTTGCGCTGGCCCGACTGGCGCGGATGATCGGTGGAGACCGCGAGTCAATGAGCGATGCCGAGATTGAAGCGCTGGCCCAGCGAGTGCGGAAGCGTCAAGTTGACATCATTGCTGGTGCCATTGGTCGAGTCGCCAGTGATTTCGGCCAATGTACTGCAATCGTTTCGGGAAGTGGTGAGGCACTGTGCAGACAAGCGGCAGGGGAGCGAATTATATCGTTGCGCGACAAGCTGGGTTACGAATCTTCGTCAGCGGCGTGTGCGCATGCGGTCGCGGTGCTGGCGCGCGAGACTATCGCCACCACGACCACCAATATGGTCGCAATGCCTTAATGCGATCTGTGGCCAGCTTATATCGCTCGACCTTTTTCTTGTATTCGTCGTCGCGCTGATCTTTTGCACGGCGGTCTTTCTCGGCATTGATCTCCTTGGCGATGACGGCGTGCGTCTTGAACTTGTATTCACGTTCGGGTTCGTACCAAGTGTAGACGCCGTAGTTGGTCGTGATGGTTTCAATGACTTTGGCTTCAAAACTGGTCGAGCCGAATCGCGCTTTCGGCAGCACGAGGCTCATGCCGGTGGACCGGCTGACGAAACACTGCGTCGTTGTTTCACCTTCGATGACACCGCGTTCGGAGGCGGATAGGTCAAAGTCCTGGCGGGGGACGCGAGTAAAAGCGCCGGCCGTCTTTTCGAGCCGGAAGTACGCCAACCCCGGCTCAAATTGGCTGGTTGTCGGGCTATATGTATACATTTGATTCTTGACAAACAGCGTCTCGATGTCCTCGACCGCGATCTTCTTTGGCTTGTTTTCATCGAGGGAGTGCAGAAAGAGGGCGTCACCTGTGGCGGCTGCGAGAGCGGCGTTTTCATAGTCCACGCCTCTGGTATTGCCAGAACCACGCAAACGAATGCTGACGACGAGGCCAGGTTTTAGCTCAAGAACTGGTTCGGTCGGATCTTCAATCGCGCGTCCACCCCGTGCCCGGTTGAGTGCGTTCATATTTTCCACTGGACGCTCGCCTGCCGGGACGGCTTGACCCTGGGCTTGCGTGCGCCGCATTTCCTCGAGCATTTCCTGATTCATCCGACGGGCGTCGGCAGATGCCACGTCGATCCTTTTTGTGTCTTCTTTACGCAACTCATCATTGCGCTTGTTGGTATCGTCGAAGTTTTGCGCCAGCGTCTTCACGTCGGCTGAAATGTTCTCGACTTGCTTTTGCGTCTTGTCGAGAGTCTTGCCGTATTGATCGACAGTCTCACCGAACTTGGTTACGCTTTGGTCGGTAGAGCGGCCACGCAAATCAATCAACCACACGGCACCGCCAATAAGAAGTAACAGTGCGAAAAAAAGTGCCGCCATCATGGTGATGAGGCGGCGATTGCGCGACTGCGAATCGATCAACAATGCGCGGGTATGCGAGATATTGGCAGCACTGGTAAGTGCTGCTCCGTTGCGGAGTGGTGTTCCGGCTCTGGCAGCGCCCGCGGTTTTGTTTCGGACAGGGGTTTCTGGCAGCGGCTGGTTATGGAGCCGCAAATCCAGAACTCGGAATTTTGGTCCGGTTTGTCCGAGTTGAAACTCGTCGCCGACCTTAAGTGCGCACGTCTTTAGACGGGTCGGGCTGCCATTGAGAAACGTGCCGTTGGTGGAATCCAAGTCAAGCAGGGTGGCTGCCCGGTCCGAGACTTTGATCTTGGCGTGTTCCCAGCTCACGTTGTCCAATGCATCCGTGAAGCTGAGGTCGCCTTCCGGATCGCGGCCGATCGCCACTACCGGTCGCTCCGCCACGAAATCGAAGGCCGTGCCACGAGGTGGTGTGACGCGCATGCGCAGTTTCATGGGACGACCTCCACATAAAATCGTTGCTCGCCAATCTGGAAGCGGCAGTTGGCGACAAAGCGGACGCGGTCCGTGCGAATCCAAATGCCGTTGCGGCTGCCGAGGTTGACCACTTTCCATTTGCCATCGTTGCCAACTTCGAAGCGAGCGTGCGGCTTGCCGAGACACGGGTCCACCGGCACCATCGCCCGACCAAAGTCCACTGCGGGTGGATCCAATACGATTCGTCGTTCGCCGCCAATTTCCGCCAGCACCGGCGTGGCTGAACCATCATTTTGCTCGAATCGATAGCGTCGGCTGCCGAGCCACATCTCGACGGCATGTTTCAGTGGCCGCTCCGGGACGGCCACGTAAGTCCCGGTCTCGCTATGCAGATCGGTCAGATGCCAGACGTGTTTGCCGTTTTCGAGTGTGCGCGTGATCTCGGCATGTCGCGGCGAAATCAGGCAGTCGTGCGGCACACGTAAATCGCCCTCAGTTCGGCCGATGACAAAACGATCCGTACGAATCCGCAGCCACTCACCATCTTCGGAGCCATCGTCGAGATAGCACAGTAACGCCATCGGCGGCCGGCGCGTTGGTTTGAAAACGGCCGCATCTTCGACGGCGGGTTCCGCTCGTGTCGCCAATCGCTCGCCATTGCGGAAGAGCGGCAGCGGTTCCAATCGTGTCGGTGTACGCCCGGCTGGTGTCACGGGTTTTTCGGGTTCCGGCTTGGAACCGGGAAGCGGCGTCGGTGCCTGATCGCGGATGATGGCTTCCTTGCGCGTCGGTGTGTAGCCGCCTTTGGGCTGTCCCGCGCCGCGGGTTACACCAAGGTCGCCTTCGCTAAAGAGCGATTCGAGATCGCCGAATGGATCGTGGGGCATGGTCTGGCTCCATTATTCTTTGGCTTCCACGTTCACGAGTCGCAATTCCTTACCAATGCCGACGGCTAGTGTCTTGCCATTTGGAGAAACCGCGACCGCCGCCGCATTAGGAACGTCTTTTTCCCAGATTGGTGCGGCCGGATCGGCTGCATTGGTATCGTACAGCAAAACTCGGCCGCGAGCAGCAATAGCAACCCAACGGCCATCGTGACTGACGGCGAAATCGTCGGGCTTCGGCGCGGTAAACGTGACCTTGAAATCGTCAGCCTTCGGCGTGGCAAAGGTGATTTTTTTCTTGCTGGACAGTATTACCTTACCATCGATCTCACTGAGCTTAACGTCGGAGTCGGCTGTGGAATGCTTGATCGCCGTGGCCTTCACGCTCAGGGGTTGGACTCTCTCAAGTTTCCTGTCGAGCAACCCACTTGGAGACCAGAAATACTCCAGTGGTGCCGGTTGCGACGTGTCGTAGTACAGCCCCACGATCGGATAGCGGTTGGGGCCGGACGTTTCCTTTCCTTGAAGGTCGTGAAGATAAATCCTGCTCTTGGTTGCGGTCAGAATCTGTTTGCCATTCGGCTTCACTGTTCCACACATTGGAACGCCTTCAAGCAATTTGTTGATTGAGGGAGATCGCGATCCTATCTCCCAAACGGAGACGTGCGATTGATCCCATACTACGAGTGACTGCGCGTCGCGGGGGTTGAAGGCGATGATGCTAATTGCGCTCGGCAGTCGCGCGCTCCAGGCTTTTTCCTCGACGGGAACTGGCGCTTTGGCCTTGCCCTTTGTCGCCTCTGCGACTGTCACATTGAAGCGCGTTTTCTCCTCACGGGTCCTCATATCCAAGAGGCGAACCGGGCCTGAGTGAGCTTTTCCAACAGGCCGGACGCGAAGCGACAATTCGTTGCTTCCCGCCGCGATGCGTAACATGCTTGGGATCGTAACACCCTGTGGTGACTCGGCTGCCAGCATGATATCCTCGTCCCAACCTTCGCGCACGATAGCGATGGTCACGAGCTTTTCTTCATTCGCGGCGAGATTCACGTCGTCCGGTTGGACCACCGAATAGCGTGGCACTGTAATGTCCAGCGGCACCGTCACTTCTTGAACTACGTCGCCGGCCTTACCGATGATCTTGATCGACGCGTTCGTCACCGTCGGCTGTAGCCGATACGCCAGTGTTGCCGCGTCCGAACCGCCGGCAATGGTGGCCCCGCCGAGAGGTGACACGCCGACTTGCTCGGATTGCATTGCAAGAGTGATTGGCCCCGACCATTCTGTGGCGCGTTTCACGGTCACGGTGATGTTGTTAGTCTTGCCCGCTGTGGCTTTTGTTGAAGTGATCGGATTGAACGTGAATGCCATGTCCGCGGCGGTGGCCACCGGCGCATCGCCAAGTGGAATCTTGACCGTGTTCGGTGCGGCCGTCGTGGCTCCGGGTCGCAACAGGAACCAACCGAGAATGGCGAACATGCCCAGCGCCAACACGCCGCCGCCGATGGCTGCCGGCAGAACCCAACTCGATCGCTGTGGTGCGGATTCGTAAGCCAGCGGCGATCTCGTTGCGACAACCGGGCGTGTGTTGGTCGGCACATTGGTCGCTGCCGGCGTTGGCCGACTCGGATTCATCACGGCGCGGGCGAACTCGAAGCAATTCGCATAACGGTTCTTTGGATCCTTGGCGAGCGCTTTGCCGACCACTTCGGCAAGTACCGACGATACCTCGGCGACTTCATCCAATGGCTTCGGCTTCTCGCGAATCTGCTTCACGAGAATAACCGGGCCGGTGCCGCCCTCAATCGGTCGGCGACCGGATATTCGCTCGTACACCGTGACCGCTAGCGCGTATTGATCCACTTTGCCATCAAATGAATGGCCCTTGGCCAGTTCCGGTGCCATGTACTCCGGCGTGCCGACGGTGACGCCGGATTCCGTGAGCGCCATGGTTTGTTGGCTGGCTTTTTCGTTGATCGATTTGATGATGCCAAAGTCGGCCAGGCGTGCCCGGCCCTTATCGTCGAAGAGTATGTTGCCCGGCTTCACGTCGCGGTGCACGT
>JANNLP010000564.1:0-1579 GCA_031396905.1 Gemmataceae bacterium | reverse complement strand
CGACATCCTTCAAACGACTCCGCAGGCTCACGTAAATGAACGGGACAATTTCCTTGTCACATTCAATCAGCGATGGCAAACCGCGGGCAAGCCGGCTGGTGACCTCGGCCAATTCTGACGCATAAGCGGCCTCGACGGCCGCCTCGGCAGTCAAATCGGTCGGCAGTTCGTGTTCGGGAATGACGATGTCCATATCGCTAGACTTCAACCGTGATGGTGAGCGAGCCGGCTTCCACATCATCGTGGATGTCTTTGATCCGGCCAATCTGCGCGGCCTTCTTCTTCAGCGCCGCCGCCGTCACGCGGTTGACGGCCCGATTCAACTCCGGCGTGAGGTCGCGCAATTGTTGTTCCAGCTTTTCGGTCGCTTGTTGTTGGAGTTTGGCTTGTTGCTCGGCCACCTGTTCAGTCAAGTCGGCCTTGGCCTGTTTGTGCAGCTGTTTGCGTACGGTTCGTTCGGTGGGGCCGATGTCCTCGAACGCCAGCGCTTGCTTGCGTGACCGCAGCGACACATCGTCCTGCGTTTCCGAGCGCACGGTGACATTGCCATTGGCAGGATCAACAATGACTGTCGCGCCGTCGGCATCGCGGCGCAGCGTCTCACCGTCCTTGTGGAAGCCACCGCGAATCAACTCGGCTTCGAGCAAAGCGGCCATTTCTTCGCAAGGGAGGATTTCGAGAAGGCCCAGCGAGGTGCTGACTTCATCGGTCGCGTGAATCAGCCGCCGTGCCGACTCGCTCACGCTCACCCGGTATGCCCGACTCATCGGTTCCTCCTCCGCCGGCCAGCGGCTCCAATTGCCGCAACATGTCGCGGGCACGAAACAGTGCTGGCGCCGCTTCGGCATCATCCCATTGCGACAGAAAAAACTGCGCGCTTTGATAGCCTTCATCAAGATAGCCGACAAAACGCGCCTGCCGTTCCCACAGTGCAAGGCGATCCAGTGCCCGTGCCAACACGGCCGCCTGGCGGCGAATGGCGAAACGCTCGGCCAATCGCGTCATGCCACCGGCAGCCAACCCCGAGGTAAGATGTTCACCGCGAACCGCCGGACTGCAGTAACGCGCCGCCGCTCGAATCAGGAAGCCCGCCAGGTCGCGCCGCTCGGGGTTGATGGCCGGCAGAAAATGGTCGAGGACCAAATCCTGTGCCTCGGCCAGCTTTTGCATGGTGATCCATTCGCGGACTTCGCTCTTGCCATACTCGACGGCTAACCATCGTTCGGTCAGCGGCACCTGCAACACTTCCAGTATAGATGCCGCGAGTCCACCGCCCCACCCGGCGAAGTCCGGCGGCTGCGCGGCCATGCCCTCGAAGTCGTCGGGCCACATCAACCGGCACAATGGATTCCGCGCGAAGATCGGCCGATGCCGCCACGACAATCCTGCCTCTGTATCGCGGAAGCCATCATACGCCAGGAAGATCACCAACCGGTCCGCGACCGTTAGCTCTTCGGCCGGCGGGTACCACGGCTTGGCCAACGCCGGTTGATGAGCGGTGAGCCAAACCAGGAAGTCAAATACGTGCCGCGAGAAAATTAACTGGCGTTCGGCCGCTGGTACTCGTTGCCACAGCCGG
>JANNLP010000560.1:0-9290 GCA_031396905.1 Gemmataceae bacterium | reverse complement strand
CGATGGTGGCATGGCATTGATCCAGGGCAACAATCTCAGCAACAACAATAAGGGCACGGCGAGTACCGCCGCCGGCCTCGTTGCCAGCAACGGTGGCATCGTCGATGCCGGCCAGAATGTGAATGCGTATTACACGCACTTCACGCTGCTGGCTGGCGGCACCGGCCCCGGTGGCGCGAGCAGTGGCAACAATGTCTTCCTCGGCTACCCCTACCTCGGGGCTAACGATTGGCTGGCCAATGTGCCCAAGGCCATCCGCAACAACAACACGGGTGGTGCGTACAGCAAGGTCGGTCCGCAGTTCGGCACCAACGACCTGACGTCCATGAACAACACGTATGATGGCACGCCGAGCCTCTTCCTCATCGAAAAAGAACTGTATCACGACATCGATGACTTTACTCGGGGCTTCATCACCTATGGCAACTCAACAACACCAGCGACGATGACGGACTTACGCTACTATGCGGTCAGCCCGACGCAGACTTATGCCAGCGGGCCGCCGGATTACACACTCATGACGGCAGGCGACCCGACCGGCACGTACCAGGCGTCGTCAATCCGCCGGCTACGGGCGACGTTTGACGGCTACGTGTTCATTGATCAGACCAAGGCCGGCACGTCGGTCCCGGTTGGCGGCCCGATCACGGGCACCGGCGGCATCCAGATTTACAAGAAGAACGGCCCGTCGCTGACGTTTTCCAACACGAGCGGCTTTGTCAACGTGAACACGCTGTCGGCCTTCTATGATCAGAACACCGGCAACTACTCGGTAAACTTCGGTTTCTCGAACCCGGCCGGCCAATACCTCGTTGAGCCAAACGGTTCACTGACCGACGGCAACTACGATCTCGGCTTGGTCGGCAATTTGATCCAGGGCGGCGGGCCAGGTGGAGCGGCCTTGACCAACGCCGGCACGCGGTCCTTTTATCGGTTCTTCGGCGACTTCAACGGTGACCGCCGGGTCAACAATCTGGATCTCTCGGCCATGCAAGCCTCTTTGGCCAGAAAGCCCGGCGACTCGGCCTATCGTGGCTACTTCAACTTCGACACGATCGACCTGATCAGCGGTGCCGACTACAACGCCTTCGTCCGCCGGTACCGCAATCAGTTGAATGCCAATGGCACGACGACGCCGATTGTCCCCTAGTCCGCGGCTTATTTTCCAAAAACCGAGTGTCAAGAGCCTACCCGCAGCAACGGGTAGGCTCTTGCCGTTTATAGCTGCGTGAAAACACCGCACTACGATGGCGAAACTCACTTTTGGAAAGAAAGTGAGAATTTTTTGCAAAAAGGTGTAGCATTCGGATTTTGCCGCTGCTACAATCACCACACTCGCTTGAATCTCACTACACCGTCTTTCCTAATAAGGGAGCACGACTGCTATGCAACGCACCTTCCGCAATCTCTTTTCGTCCCGCTCAAGCCGCAAACCTTCCAATCGCCTCAACAGAATTCGCCTCAGTCGACCGCTCTCACTGAGTCTGCTGGAAGATCGAAGCGTGCCGACCGTGGTGACTTCCGCACTGGACACGGGGGTCGCAGGCGAACTGCGCGATGCAATCACATTGGCCAATGCCAATCCCGGAAACGCGACCTTCACAAACATCTCTTTCGCGCCTGGACTCGCCGGCCAGACAATCACGCTGGCCCTGGGCGAAATGCTTGTGACCACTGGCGTCAACATTACCGGCTTTACGACGTCGCCCGGCGTTCCCAACCTGACGATTGATGGGGCACTTGCTTCTCGGGCATTCCAGTTGAACGATACGTCTGGCGTGGTGACATTCGCCTTTTCAGGCCTGAGCATCATCAATTGTAGCGGTACCGATTATGGTGGAGCCATCTCGTTGACGAGCATCAACGACAACGTCAGTTTCACCGACTGTACTTTCAGCGCCAACAAGTCCGCCAACATGGGCGGCGCGTTTGGAGCGCGAAACAACACCGAAGCAGCGCTGGGCACTGTCACGATTACCAGGTGTAATTTCTTGGCAAACGCTAACAATTTCAATTTTGGCGGGGCCATCGCACTCGATGCAGTCACTACGTCAGGCGCCACGAACGGCTGGAAGCTCAACATCACCGACAGTGTTTTCGACGGCAACACGACTGTCGCTAATGGCGGTGCCGTTTTCATGCGTGCCATGAACATGACCACCACCGTCACGGGCACGACTTTTTCCAACAACACTAATTCCGGGGCCTCTTTTGGCGGTGCCTTCAGCTTCCTGACTGCGCCTGCGGGTACAGCGACGTTTTCCAACTGCACATTCTTCAATAACGCCACCGGGGCTGCCGGCGGGGCGGTCTCGAATGGCGGTGGTGCTAGCGGCAATATCTTCTTCTACAACTCCACGTTTAATTCGAATGCCAGTGGCACTGGCGGCGGCGCATTCGCGGCATCAAGCGGCGCTCCAACTGTCCGATTCGAGAGCAGTATTCTGTTCGGCAATCTTGGCGGCACGGGCAAATCCGATTTTTCAGCAGCCAATATCCAGGCCAAAAACAGCATTATTGAAGACAAGACCGGCGGGACAACGTTTACGGATCTCGGCGGCAACCTTTATGGTGCCGCCAATAATCCCATCCTTGGACCGCTGCAAAACAACGGCGGACTGACGGCGACGATGATTCCCGGTCCGTTCAGCCCGGCCCGTGAAGCGGGGACCAACGCTCTCAGCTTACCTAATGACCAACGTGGCGCTGGCTTCCCACGTCTGTTGGGCGCGAAGAACGACATCGGCGCTGTCGAATCACAAGATCCGAATCCGCTGGCCGCCGCGAATGCAGCGGATGTGCTGACCGGTGGCGGCGCGACCTACACTTTCACCGTTACATATAGCGACGATTTGGCTATTAAGACGAGCACTGTGATTGGCAACAACGCCGCCATTCAAGTCACCGGGCCAGGCGGATTTAGTCAGCTGGCGACGTACAAGAGCATCGACAACGCCGCGAACGGTACGCCACGAACGGCCACGTACGAAATTACAGCGCCGGTCAACGGTTTAGCCGGTTTCGACCCCACAGACAACGGTACGTACGCCATTAGCGTTCTTGCGAATCAAATCTCGGACAATGATCCAACGATCAACTTCGTCAATGCCGGCCAGGTCGGATCATTTTCCGTCGGCGTTGCCCAGACGTTTACTGTCACCAACACCAATGACGCGGGTGCCGGCAGTTTGCGGCAAGCGGTGCTTGACGCAAACGCGTTTGTCGGTTCCACGGACAAGATTCAGTTCTCCGCGCTGTTTAATTCAGCGCAGACAATTACCTTGTCCTCCGGCGAAATGTTGGTCAGCGATCCGCTGAACATCGTCGGTCCATCGAATGCCGCGTTTGTGACTGTCGATGGCGGCGCCACCAGCCGTATCTTCAACCTCAACGGGCCTGGCTCAATTTCCGTGTCGATCTCCGGAATGACAATGAAAAACGGTGGCGGCTCAGATGGCGGAGCCCTCAGTATCGACAGCGAAATCGTGACGCTCAGCAACGTCGTTTTCAATGCCAATGCTGCGTCTGCCAGCGGCGGGGCCATCTTCCTCAACCAGGCTTCGGCAGCGGTGACGGCCACGGATTGCGTTTTCACCGGCAACATCGCCGGCACCTTTGGCGGTGCCATCGCTCGCTTGAGCAATGGCGCGATCACCCTGACCCGTTGCACGTTTACCGGCAACAGTGCGACCAACGACGGAGGTGCAATCCGGTTGGACACTGGAAGTCTGACGATTAACAGCAGCCTGTTCGCGAACAATAACGCTGGCGGTGCTGGCGGTGCCATTGCGGCAGCTACCGCCATTGGCACGTTCGTGATCAGCAACACTACGATTACCCAAAACACTGCAGTCAATGCAGGCGGCGGCGTGACCGACACGCACTACGGCGGTAGCGTGAAGATTCTTAACAGCACGATCTACCTGAACGTTGGGGCTGGCACCGGCCAGGATTACAGCCACACTGGCAACAACGGTGGCAGCACGGTCGGTGGAATGGTCATCACCAGTTCCATCATCGGCGATCTGAATTCGCCCGGAGCCGGTTATCCCACGAATATCCTCAAGAGCATCATCCAAACTCAGACAAGCTCAGGCGGCACGGTATTTGATGACGGTGGAAACTTCTTCGGTGTCGACCCGGCACTGGGTACTTTGGCCAATAATGGTGGCCCCACCCAGACGATGGGCCTGCTCCCGGGCAGCCCGGCAATTGATGCCGGCCAGGATCAATCGCCTTCGCTTGGTTTTGATCAGCGCGGTACCGGCTTCCCGCGCCAAGTGGGCCCAGCGGTGGACATCGGCGCGTTCGAAGGCACTCTTCCGGTTCCTGGCGGATCGCTGACTCCAGTCGCCACGATTGTCACTCCCGGACCGCTGCCCAACACGGTCACCGTGACGTACACGGATGCGGTGTTCAACATTTTGGGTTCGTCGATTGGCGTCAGCGATATTCAGATTCTCGATGAGTCGCTTAATCCGCTGACAATCACCGGCATTTCGCCCCCGGCGCCGGGCAATAGCAACCCACTGGTGATCACTTACACGTTCACACCGCCAACGAACCTGGTTGCCGGTCAATGGGACAATTCGGACAACGGGACCTACACGGTCAAGCTGAATGCCGGCGAAGTGTCAAATACCAATGGCGTCTTCAATGCGGTCCAAACTTTGGGCTCATTCAAGGCCGCCATGCTGACGACCTACACCGTCATCAACAACAATGACGCGGACGTCGGTACCGGGTTCACGGGCGACCTGCGCTATACCATTAACAAGGCCAACGCCGATAAGGGACCGTCGATCATTAACTTTGATTCCACTTTCTTTGCCAGCGCGAAGACCATCACAATGGCTCTCGGGGAAATGGCGGTGACGGCCGAGGTGACAATCAACGGTCCAACGGCCAAAGCCACTGTAGATGCTGCCAACGCCGGCCGCGTCTTCAACATCAACGACGCCGCGGTTACTGGTGGCTCGGTTTCAATCAGTAACCTCATCATTACCAAAGGCAGCACCACCGGGGTGAACGGTGGAGCGGTATTTGTAAACGGCGATGAGAGCGTGACCTTTACGGGTGTCACGATCAGCAATTCCACGACCGACAGCGATGGCGGCGGTATCTTTGGATCTACGAATTCGACGCTCCGGTTCGTCAATTCGACCGTTTCCGGCAATTCCGCCACAGGCGCTGCGTCGCAAGGTGGCGGCATCAATGTCGGCACCAACGGCAATCTGTTGTTCGAGAACAGCACCCTCTCGGGCAACACGAGCGCAGGCGATGGCGGAGGCTTCTACTTCCTCAACGGTGGTAGTCTGTTGGTTTCACAAAGCACCGTCAGCGGAAACAAAGCCGACACAACCATTGCCGGTTTTGGCGGCGGCGGCGGCTATTTCTTCGGTGCCGCGAATGCGAAGGGCGTTCTCGTGACCAGCAGCACCTTCACTGGTAATACGTCTGGTCTGGGACTCGGCGGTGGTGGTTTGATGTTCCAGAACGCCAGTGGCTCAATGATTATCGAGAACAGCACGTTTTCAGGCAACACGGCCAACACCGGAGCCGGCGGCGGCTATGGCGGCGGCGTGCTTGGTAATGCGTTCGGGCCAAATGTGTTGATCATCCGGAATAGTACTGTCGCCGGAAACGAAGCTGGTAAAGGTGGCGGTGGCTTCAGCATAGGTGCCACGGGCGCACAGTCTATCTCCAGCACGATCTTCGCCGGAAACACTGTCGGCGGGGTCGGTACAGTCGCAACGGCTGATCTGTCCTCGGTCGGAGCGATCAACGTCACGGGTAACAACAATCTCATCGGCGTGCAGGATGCAGGCACCAAGATGACGTTCACGGGTACCGGCAACCTGACTGGAACGGCGGCAACTCCGCTGAATGCCCAACTTAACGCTTTGGCAAGCAACGGCGGGCCGACGCAGACTCGCTCGTTACAGTCTACTAGCCCGGCCCTCAATGCGGGCAACAACACGGCTGGGCTGTCGTTCGACCAGCGCGGCACGGGCTTCCCACGGTCCGTCGGTCTAACCGACATTGGTGCCTTCGAAGACCAAACCAAGGTTGGTGCCAAAGTCACGGCCATCACCATCAACTCGACGAAGACCGGTGCCGAGCAGACGCAACGTTCGCGAGTGTTCGACGTGGCAATCACGTTTGACTCTCCTGTGACGTTTGCAACCACTGCGGGCAACGCGTTTACGCTAACCAGGGTCGGTGGCGGATCGGTGACATTGGCGGGTGCGGTCAGCGGCAACACGGTGACGCTGACATTCACCGGTGGCACCGTAGACAACTTGTCCCTGGCCGATGGCCGATATGATTTGGTTGCACTGGCGGGCCAGTTCACTGGTAGCGGCATTGACGGCACCGGCCCCGGCGATGCAACAGCCGGCGACAATTACAACTTCCTGCAGACCACAGTGGCGCCGGTCTCTGTGGACCCGACCAGAATCTTCCGAATCTTTGGCGACTTCACCGGCGATGGCGCGGTGGCCGCTAACGACTTCATCCAGTTCCGGCTGGCACTAGGCGGCTCCAGCCCGATCTTTGACTTCGACAATGACGGCGCGGTGGCCGCCAGCGACTTCATTCAGTTCCGTATCCGCTTCGGCGGAAGCATCTGATGAAGTGATTGCTACCTGTTCAAAAACAAAGACGCCCGCGGAGGATATCCGCGGGCGTCTTGTTTTTTAGCGACGAATGTCGCTGACATTACTTGGCAGGCATTGGCGTCGGGGCGGCGGCCGGAGCGGCTGCGGGGGCGGCGGCTGGTGCCGCTGCCGGGGCGCAACCACCGGTCGAACCGCAACCGCTGTTGCAGGTGTTGCCACAACCGCTGTCGCAGCTATCGCAACCGCAGGCGAATCGGCGGGCGAAGAAGCCACGGAGACGATCACCGAAGCGGCGACGGCCACAGCCGTCATCGCAGCAGTTGTCGTTGCCGCAGTTGTTGCCGCAGTTGTTGCCGCAGTTGTTACCGCAAGCGTTGCCACAGCCATTGTTGTTTTCGCAGGGAACCCAACGGGCCTTGCGAACGCACACTTCGCACTCTTTGCAGACCGGAACACGCTTGCAGACGGTCGTCGGGCACATCTCCGTGACGGTGTAAGGCACCTTCACGCAGGTTGTGTACGGGACTTGCTTGCAAACCGTGTGCGGGACCTGGCAGCAGACGACCTGCTGTTCCATCCGGCGAACCGTGTGCGGTACCATTTTGACATGGTTTTCCTTCACGATCCGGCAGGTGGTGACAGGAACCTGCTTGGTCACAGTCGTCGGCACCATGCGGGTGACGGTCACGGGCACGGTCTTGGTGACCTGCTCGGAGACCATTCGTCGCACTGTGTACGGGACCTGACGGGTTTCCGTGCTGCGGACGTAGCGGGTGGTGGTGTAAGTCACGTCGCGGGAGCAGGAAGCGCCTTCGACGAACGTACGGCCTGCACCATCGTCTCCGTAGGTGTTGCCACCCGTGGCGCCGTTGCCGGCTTTGTAGGAAGCGGCACCGGCGGCATCCATGTAGCAACCGCGGACCGTGCGGGTAACCGTATACGGCACCTGCGTGCGGACCACTTCGCGAACCATGCGACGAGTCGTGACCGGAACCTGTTCGACCACGTTTTCACGGTGCATGCGAGTCACATTGCAAGCCACTTGCTTGTGGGTCGTCACTGGAACACGCTTGGACACCGTGTACGCCACCTTTTCCATGTGCGATTCACGCACATAGGTGGTCACCGGCACTTGTTCGCACACCTTGCGGTAGTGCGTGACCTGACGGGTGCGAGTCTCGCACGGCGTTTGCACGCGGGTGAGCTTCGGCATGCCGCGGCGGCACGACGTTTGGCAAGTGCACGGATCGAAGCAGCTCGTGTGCTCGCGGCAGAGCTGCCACTTGCACCGGCCGGGAACCGTGTACTGCTCGCAGCATGTTTCCGGCACGCACCGGGTGACGGTCTTCATGCAGGTGACCGGCTTGCAGGTCGTGCGGCACACGTCCTTGTAGCAGGTCTCGTTCACGCACTGCCAGGTCGTGCAGCAAACGTTCTTCATGACCGTTTCGCAGACTGGCTTGCAGACTGTGCGGCAACGCGTCTGCATGGTGGTTTCGCACACCGGGCGGCACACGGTCTTGCAGCACTCGCGGACGTGCTGTTCGCAAACCGTCTTGCACACCTGATGGCAAACCTTCTTGCAGTGCGTTTCGCAGACCGGCTTGCACACATGGCAGCAGACGGTCTTATAGCACGTTTCGCAGACCGGGCGGCATACGTTGTACGTGCAGGTCTTCATCGTCGTCTCGCACACCGGCTTGCATACGGTGCAAGTGCGGGTTTCGCAGTGCGTGTCGTAGACCTTGCGGCATGTCGTGTAATGGCATTCGCGCATTTCGGTGTGGCACACCGGTTTGCAGATGGTCTTTTGGACCGTACGGTACTCGACTTCGCGGCACGTCTTGTAGCACGTGCGGTTTTCGGTGCGATACGCGGTGCGGCACACCGGTTTCATCACCGTTTCCTGGACGGTCTGGTAGGTCGTGTGGAACCGTTTCTCAGTGACGTTGTCCCAGACGAGCCGGTAACTAGTCCGGCAGCCGGCCGATGAGGCCGCGAAGTTCGTCTGTGCGTCGCAGCAGGGCTGCGGACAACAACCGTACTGAGTGGCACCGCAATTAGCGGCCGAAGCGGAACCGGCGGCCCAGACCAGGCCGACGACCGCAGCGACCAGCGGCGCCCCCAAGCGCATCCTCATGAGCAAAGCCTCCTAAAAACGGCCAACGCGGAACCAGTCCGGGCCTTATTACGGGCGGGAGCGGGTCACAACGGGGCCAAACCCGGGTGTCGAGACGGGCACCCGCCGAACCAACCCAGACCAATCCCGGGGCCGTTAAGCCAAATCCGGGGGTGTAGGGCTACACGCTATCGCCCGTCTGCGGTCAGGTATCGGCAGGACTTTACCTTCGCTATCACGCGCCGACCCCCTGCGGACCTGTCCGCAAGCGAAAAGTCGTGGGGTCACGCCGACGGCACCGGCGGAACGGATCGGCCGGGTTGTGCTGGCGAGTGCGACGATGTACTCGTGAAATGGTCGCGCGGGCGACGGGAGCGGAGCAGCACTTAAGGAGTTCTTGACAAGGCGACTGGAATCATAGTTGGGAAGTCACTACGACCAGCAACGTTGGCGGCGAGTGGTGCTAGTGGCCGTTGCATTCTTCGGCTTTGCATCAAAACGACTTCCAGGCGGGCAAGCCGGTTTTTTTTGTGTCATAGGTCTACCAACGT
>JANNLP010000550.1:0-6021 GCA_031396905.1 Gemmataceae bacterium | reverse complement strand
TCGTTATCGCCGTGGGACGGTTGTGAAACAGGTTCTAGTATCTTCTGGGAAGCACTTACATCAAAACATGATGCTCCTCGGCCAGAACTCACTTCGCGGGCAGCGTGAACTTCCCCGCCATGAATGACTTGTTCGCGTCGGACGTGCACAGGTAGATCGTGCAAGGAGCTATCCCGTCCGAGCCCATGGCGCCGAAATGGAGCTTCATGGCGTATTTGTCGAAGAAACTATTGTTCGTCGGAATCCGGGTGGCGGGATCGTGCGTCGTGAGAATCAGCGTCGGCACAATGCCGGAATTGCGGCCGAGCTTGATTTCGATCTTGCGGTCTTCGAACTTGTCTTTGGGGCTGGAGAACATAAAAACCCGCACCTCGGCTTCGGGAGTCTTTTCCGCGCCTTGGCGAAATCGCAAGATGCCGCCCGTCTCAACCACAATGGAATCCGGCTTGAATTCCTTGCCGTGGATCAGACCGGTGACGGGTTGATCCGGGGCCGTCATCTCTTCAGACTTGAGTGTCCATTTGAATCCGAATTTCGCTATCGCTTCTTTAGCTCGCTGCTCGGCACTCGCGGCGTCTTCCTTCGACTCCGCTTCGGGCGATTCTTTCAGGATGCTGAAGGACTGGAAAAACGTCTTTGTCTGATCGGAATCCAGCTTGGATTCGTCCTCGGAACGGACCCGCAATTCGAAAACGCGGTTTTTGTTCACCAACAACACGGCGCGGCCGCGAGTGTTGCCTTTGCGCATGCGATACTCACGTGCCTTGGCATTGCCGATCGTAGTTTCTTTCGGCTCCCCTACGGTGATGCCTTGCTGTTTCTCGCCCTCAAGCATGATCTCGTAAAGGTCATCGATCTTGAGGCTGCCTAAACCGCGACCGGTGAGCGTCGCGCCTTCCACGTCGAAATACGTGCCATCTCGAAGCGTGCAGTAGTTCATCAAGACCTCGGCACGGATTCCTCGGGCTGTGAATTTGCGGCTGGTGTTACCGACGCTTTTCCAATCTTTCGGAAATAGAAACTGATACGTGCGGTCTTTGGGAAGCACGAACTCCCAACCGTCGGGAGCCGCCGGATGTTGCTTTGAGTCATCCCCTGGACTCCGAGCCGGCAGGATGCTGAGCACAAATACGACAACAAGGCACCTTTTCATACCGCACCCGTTGTTTTGAAGGTGAGGTGAGCGTACGGCATGAGTCACGGAAATGCAAGCAATCGAGCTAGTCCCAATCGCAGGGCAGTCAGTGTCTGCCACCACTCCGCAGGCGATGTGACCGAAGCGTGCAGGGCAAATGGAGACGTGCGCCCCTTTACGTTTTAACCGGCGTAGTTTCGTCGGAGTTTTTTTTAGTCCCCTCTCGCGCGGCTTATGCCCTTTCGGTCCATTTACCTTCAATTGACGGACCGTGTCGGTGCAAAGGTGAGGCGTTCCTAGCGGTGGCGTTAATCAAATGGATCCACCAAACCGCAGCCGGAACTGGATGAAATCGCTCGCCGCGACAGAGCCATCGCCGTCGAAGTCGAAGATGGGGTTGTTTCCGCCCAGCGCCAGTCGGAACTGGATGAAGTCGTTGGCCGCCACCGTACCGTCGCCGTCAGAATCACCGAAGAACCGGTGAAAGTTCAGCGCGAAGTTGGCTGCGAGTGACTGGCCGAATGCGTCGGTCACTTGGGCGGCTATGATCGTCAATGTGTACTTGCCATCGGGAAGATTACCTGTGGCAAGCGTGGCCACACTGTTGCCGGCCGATTGAGTCACGTTCACCGCGACGGCCCCGCTCGGCCCGATCAATGTAAAAGCACTGGCGGGCGTCGGCGGCAGAGTCACCGCCGCTGAGAAGGTAATGGTCAGGTGATCGACTTTGGAGCGCTGCACAGCGCCGTCATTGACCTTGGCCGAGACGATGGTAGGACCGTCGAATCCGTCGGTCACACTGATGGTGAACACTTCGTTCTTGAAGAGACCGAAAGCGTCCGTGCTGCGAACGCGAATGCTATGTGACGATTGCGTTTCGAAGTCGAAGCCGACGGCTGTCTGCAGCTCATTTCCGACGATGGTGAAGGCCCCGTTGCCGGTGTCGCCGGCGCCGGCCACCAGAGAATAAGTGTGGGAATCGCCTAGATCGGCATCAACGGAGCTAAGCGTTCCTACGAGCGCACCGGCCGGGAGATTCTCAGCCAATCTCACATTGCTCAATCCAATATCAGTCGGTGGGGTCGTAAAGCTGGTCTGGGTGAGACCGATGATTGGCCCGCTCCCTTGATTCGCAACGAAGTCCCACGACGCCGACTGTTTGTTGGTGACTTCCGTGAGGCTGTAGAAAGCCAGGGTGAGCGTTTCGCGGGGTAGTTCGCCGGCAATGTTGACAACATCACGAGTCTCAATCATCACCGTTCCCATGGACCACTTGGCTACCGGCTGACCAGCGAGGTTGTGCTGCGTCAGTAGCGCATTACTGTAAACGCTGCCTTGGGTCAGGAATTGAAACAACAGCGGGTCGTCGATGCTGGGAGGCAGTTGCACCGTCAACGGATCGCGTTCCGCCTTGCCCGCCCCGCCGCCGCCGCCGGCAACCTCGGCAAGGTTACGAAGCCCAAGTGAAAACGATGCGATCGGCAGCGTGAGCACCGGCGACGTGCCCGACGCGGGTGTCAGCTTCAACGTCACCATCGACGGTGGCGGGCTGGAATAGGCCGACAGGGTTGTGCCCGCAGGCAGGCCGGGACCGGTATTGTTATTGAGCGACACACTCCACGATTTCTGCCAGGCACTCGTAGCCTCCGTGACCGAGCTGAAGATCATGGCTGCCGATTCACCAGGCAGCGAGTCGCCAGCGCCAGCACGGCTGTCGCTGACGACGTTGACGGTGTCCATCACCCACACGGCAACGGGAGCGCCGGCCGAGTTTCGCTGCGTCAGCACAGCCGTACCAAAGTGGTCGGTGGCCCCAACAGCTCGAAGCAGCCACGGCGAGTTGGCCGCCAGGGAAAACTGCACTTGGAGCGCATCGAACGAAGTGGATGAGCCGATGCCCGCGACTGGATTCTGGATGCCGAACTGGTAGCTGTCGATGGGCAGCGTAATCGCCGGGAGAGTCGATGGTCCTGATTGTGGAATGAGTTGCAAGGTGATGAGCGGTGCGGATGGAGCGGCCGGCAGCGGCGACAATGTCAGCCCGCCGGGCAACGCCGGACCAGTTGAGTTGTTCTTGACCTGGTTCCACGATTTCGTCACCTTGCTGGTCCCTTCGGTGATCGACACGAAAGCGAACTTCAAGCATTGCTCCGGCAGTTCGACGCCGCCGGTGTAGGAGTCGGCTTCGACGAATACATCGCTCAGTGCCCAAGCTACGACGGGTTGATTGAGGTCATTGCGCTGGATGAGCAGGCCCGAGTTGTATTTGACCGATTGCGTCAGTTTCGCCATGATCAGCGGTGAATTGGCGAACATTGCAGTGGTGATCTCAAGCTGATCGAATGCACACAAGCCCACAAAGCCAGGCTGGTAGACGTCGGCAGTCCAACCAATCGTGTAGTCATCGACGGCAATGGTCACGACCGAACCGCTCGCCGGCGTCAGTTCCAGGGTAATCCGCGGCTGCGTCGGCGGCGCGGGCAAAGGCGCCAATGTCAGTCCAGTTGGCAACGTCGGGCCAGTGGCGCCATTGGTTAAGATGCTCCACGACTTTTGCGTAGTGCTGGTGGCCTCGGTGACGGCTCCGCACACGATCGTCACTTCGTGGCCGGGCAACCCGGTGCCGCCTGAGATCGCGTCAGACGATATAAGCCCTGTAGACATCACCCAGGCGGCGACCGGCTGCCCCGAACCATCGCGTTGCGTCAAGATGATGCTGCTGAATATCTGACCCATCGCGACAAATTCCAGTAGCCGAGGGCTGTCGGCCGCGTATGGCAAAGTGACTGTGATGTTGTCAAATGTCGTGTTGCCCTGAGCTGGAGGGATAACGCCATTACCCCATGCGACGGGATTGCTGTAGCCGATGGTGTAATCGCTGATCGGCAAACTGACGGGATTGCCGCCGCCGCTAACGGGCGTCATATCGAGGGTGACCGTTGCAGTTCCGCTGGGCGTCGGATAACTCGAGAGCGTCAAGCCGGCCGGCAGCGACGGGCCGGTCGGTTGATTTAGCACTTGGTTATATGACTCGGTCTTTCCCTTGGTCGCTTCGGTGACGCCGTGAAAACTGATTGCAAGCCCTTGGCGTGGCAGTGCGCTGCCGCCTTCTATCGTGTCGTCGACGATGCGCGGGTTGCTCATCACCCACACTACAACCGGATTGCCATTGGATGTGCGCTGAATGAGCGTCGCCGTGCTGTACGCCGGTTGAGTCGTCAACAGTTGAAACAACTGCGGGCTAACGGCTCCGTATGCCATCTCCACGTCGAGCGAATCGAATGAGACTTTTCCCGCCGCTATGGTGCCAGCACCAATGATCGGTTGGTTGTCGTAGCCGATGTGGTAGGTATCGATCGGCAGAGTGATGGTCGGCAAACTGCCATTTGCTGGGGTCAGCTTGAGCGTGATGGCGGGAGAAGCAGGGGCCGCGGGATAGGGTGCCAACACCAGGCCGCTGGACAGTGCCGGGCCTGTGGGCGTGTTCAATAAGACGTTCCACGACGTCGTCGCCTGTTGTGTGCTTTCGGTCACTGCAGAAACGAAGAACGACAAATTCTGGCCAGGGGCGGCGCCGTTCACGCCGGTCGTCGTCGAGTATTGGGGGTAGACCTTTTCAAGCTGCCAGGCCGCCACGGGCTGATCGGCGTCGTCGTATTGGATCAGGGAGCCGGTCGCGTAGTGACCGCCGGTCATCAAGGCGTCCATGGTATTCGGCGAATTGTCGCCGAACGCCCGGCTAACCACGAGCTGGTCAAACGAAGCCTCATTGTTGAAGCTGGACCCAAAGGAGTACGATTGCAATTCCATCGACACCCCGGACAGCGAGGGAGTCCCCGGCGTCAGATTTAAGGTAGCCCGCGCAGGGGCCAACCGCTGCTCCAGCCGCTCGCACGCAAGTCGGCACCACTGTCGTCGAAAGTCAGTCCGGCTCATGAGATCATTCTCCCTTGATGATCTCAATGCTCTTTTCCCGTCAACCGCGTCTCACGGAATTTCGAAATTGTCAGAGATGGGGCCAATGTCACCGTAAAACACAGGCCTTACTACTTCTTTGTCACATCATCAAAAAGCTTGTTCCATTTCGCATATTCGGGATTCTTGGGGTCAAACGCGCTCAAGGCAAGTTGCTTCGTGGCTTCGGCGCGATCCGGGTTCCCCTGCAAGTGATAGATCTCGGTCATGTTGACCAGGGTCTTCATGCGCAGGGTCACCGTTGGTTTGCCGATGGCGTCAACGATCGCCAGGGCAGCCTGCAACTCCTTCAGTGCGCCATCGTAGTCCTTCAGTCCTTTCAGGCACTGGCCGCGGAGACGCAGGACGGTCGCCACCTCCAGGCTCTTGTCACCAACATTGGCTTTGAAGATCGGCAGGACAAGTTCCACCAGATCGCGCGCCTGCTGGAACTCTTCCTGGTCAACGAGGATTGCCGCCTGATTGAATCGCGTCCGAGCGCCGGGGAAGCTGGCCGGACCGAAGATGGTGTCGCGCATGACGGCGACGCGGCTCAGCAAGTCGGTCGCTTTGGCGAATTCCTTTTTGCGGTACCAGACGTTTGCGAGATTTTCCATGACGGTAGCGATCGAAGGATGCACCTCGCCATAAATGCGGCGTCGGATCGCAAGTGCTTCTTCGTAAAGTGGGACCGCCTCGTCCAATTTCCCCCGCTTCATTTTCACCGTGGCGAAGTTGCTGGTCAGTCTCGCGATGCTGCTCTCGGTCCGGGATTGTCGTATCCATTGGAGGGCATCCTCTCGCAACTTCTCCTCCGCCTCGAGATCCGACTTCCATTCCGCAACGAGGTCCGCCTTGTGCGAGAGCAGCACAGCGCGGGTTGTCGGGTCGACTGTCGGCAACCGCCCGAGGATGTCATCGCATTGCCGCAG
>JANNLP010000530.1:0-1640 GCA_031396905.1 Gemmataceae bacterium | reverse complement strand
CGACCGTCGAAGTGTTGCCCGCGACAATGGAACTAGTTAGGGCGATCGTCCCGCTATTCAGGCGGCCAACTCCTCCGCCGCCCGCACCGGCTAGCGCCGACGTCAGCACATTGGCGGTGATGGTGCAGTTTTGAATGGCTGCCGAGCCGGTCACGCTCGATAACCCGATGCCGCCGCCCGCCGTGACAGCGCTATTGGCGGTGATTGTGGAATTGCGAACAGTAAAGCCGCCGGCACCTGCCGTCCCGGAAAAGCGGATGCCACCGCCGGCATTCCCCGTCGAGACATTGCGTGCGACCGTGCAGTTTTCGACTAACAGACTCGAATTGGTGTTGGCTGTGATCCCGCCGCTGGTTGTGCCCTTGTTATCAGCGATGGTGCAGCCGCGCATCGTCAACGAAGCGTTACCACTGGCCAGACCATTGACCGAAATCGCCCCGACGCCATTGCTGGCCGTGTTACCTGTTAAGACGCAGTTGGTCAGCGTCAGGTCCTGTCCGGTTGCATACACGCCAGCAGTCAGGCCGCCCGTCGCGCCGCCGCCGGTGATGGTCAGGTTTTCGAGAGCGACATCCGTGCCGGTTGGTGCGAGGTAGACATCAATGACATGAGCATTAGCCAAGGTGTTTTTCAACGTCACACCAACCGCCGGGCCATTGATCGTTAGGTCATCCGTGATCGAAGGCGTGCCGGTACTCAGCGTGATCGTTTTTGCGGTTGCAAACACAACCGGGTCAAACGTGATGAAATCCGCCCCGGCATTGGCGTTCGCGTCCACAATCGCCTGCCGGAGCGTGTTCGCCCCGCTGTTGGCGACGCTCGACACGGAGTATGTTGTTGGCGTGATGCGCTGTTCTAAAGACCAAACATGCAATCGAGTCATAGTATTTTACTTCGGGTCGCGCGGGCGATCCGCTGGTTAATTATAGCTCACGTATCAAGGGCGGGTGTTTTGCCCCGTTTTCGACCTAAATTACCTATCCCTCAACACGACATTGAAACGGCGCTCGGAAAGCTTCAAACGGTTTGCATACTTTCCTTCAAGTTGTAGCCGTTGCAAACTAGTATTGAGACTTGGCGACATTGGCGTGAATTCTGAAAAATCGCGAAGCACTTTGACTGCCGCGATTTACATCGAAAACAAACGAGGGTTCCAACGCTCAATCCCGCATTGGCACATCACGTGCCTTAGGTCATGTCGTTCTCGAACTCATCAGCCCACAAGGAGCCGATCATGATTAATGTCACCGTTCGGACCAACGATAACACCACGCGGACGCCAGCCGAAGTGAAGCGTCTCCTCTACGATATCGCCTTCGCACTTCGAGTGAGTCAGAAGATCAAGCTGGAAGTGATGTCAGCCCGTAAACATTCCGCGCGACCTCTGACGATATCCGCCGTCGGCCGATCCATAGCCGCATGTGCCGCCTGATCGCTTGCAACCGCCGTCGCGCTACTCCGTGGCAGTAGCGCGCTGGGGTTTTTGAGAAGTATCTATGCCCCTTGGCTGGGTCAAATCGACCCGCCAAACCGCAACCGGAACTGGATGAAGTCGCTGGCGGCAACGGCTCCGTCATTGTCGAAGTCGAAGGCGGAGTTGGTGCCGCCGAAGGACACTCGCAGCTGCGCGAAATCCGATG
>JANNLP010000521.1:0-7835 GCA_031396905.1 Gemmataceae bacterium | reverse complement strand
AACCATGAATGTCGAAGTGTTCCAGTTGCGACGTGGCGGGCAACACAATATCGGCATAGCGTGCCGTATCGGTGAGAAACAGATCGTGAACCACGGTGAACAAATCATCGCGCCGCAACCCCTGATGAACCCGACTTTGATCCGGATTCACCGACGCAGGATTGGCGTTGTAAACATAGAGCGCTTTAATTGCCGGAGGAGCCAGCTCATCGTTGAGTGCCTCGGCCAGTTTCGTCATGTTGATAGTGCGGGTGCCTGGCGGGATCAAGTCGAGTCGCTCCAGCGCCGCTTCATTGAAGCCATACATCTTACTGGTGCTTAACAAGGCCCCGCCACCGACATGTCGCCATGCACCGACTACGCCCGGCAAGCAACATATTGTCCGCGCCGCCATGCCGCCGCCGCGGTGCCGCTGGAGGCCGTAGTTCAAGCGCAAAAACGATGGATGCGCCTGCGCGTACAACCGAGCGAGCTTCTCAATGTCGGCGACGTCCAGACTTGTGATCTTGGCGACGCGATCCGGCGCATATTCGTCGAGGACGCGTCGGCGCAACTGTTCGCCACCGAGACAATACTTGTCAATGTAATCCTGATCCTGAAGTTGATCGCGGAAAATGATGTGCATCATGCCGAGGGCCAATGCCGCGTCCGTGCCGGGGCGAATGGCAATCCACCAGTCCGATCGCGCTGCTGTAGGTGAACGGTAAGGATCAATAGTGATGATGGTCGCACCGCGTTTGCGCGCCTGGTGCATCAACGCCCACAGATGTGAATTGGTGACGCTGGTGTTGGAACCCCAATTGAGAATCAGTTTGGCATCAACGACCGTCTCGGGATCTATGAAGGCGCGGTTGCCAAGCGTGATGTCGCAGCCGGCCGTTCCGGCCGACGCACAAATTGTGCGATCCAATAGCGATGCGCCAAGCCGATGGAAAAACCGCCGATCGAGGCTACTTCCCTGTAGCTTGCCCATGGTACCGCCATAACTGTACGGCAAAATCGCTTGCGGTCCGTCCTTCGATGTAGCGATGGCGCGAAACCGTTCCGCAATCTCGTTGATCGCCCAGTCCCAACTCACGCGCTCGAATTGGCCCACGCCCTTGCGACCGACTCTCCGCAACGGATGCGTGAGTCGATCCGGATGGTAAACACGTTCCAGGTACCGTGAGACTTTCTGACAGAGAAATCCGCGGGTAAATGGATGCTCGCGGTCGCCGACGAGCTTGACCGCTCGATCACCGTCCACGGAAACGATCATGCCGCATGTATCGGGGCAGTCATGCGGGCAGACGCATCGGATTTTGCGGGTTGTGTCGGTTACCATACTCTAGAGTTTGGTGCTAACGGGGCCGAACTTCAAGGTCGTAATCCGGAACGCACTCGCAAATTGTGCTAACCGCAAATCTGACCTACGTTTGAAAAGTCATCGCGCGCCGGACGCCGCCGCGGCAGCCGCCGGCTGTCAATCGGTTCGACTTGCGCCGATGACGCGCTGCCCCCCCTGTCCGTCGCCTCGCGGACAACTTGAGAAAGCAATGCCGGCACCGTCAACGATTAATGAGTTCTTCGATTGTGTGCGCCGTAGCGGCGTTGTGGATGATGAACGCCTTTTCGCCTACATGACGCAAGTCCATGCGACCAACCCACCCATCACGGAAATTCCCAAGTTAGCCGCACTGATGGTCCGAGAAGGCGTGCTGACCAATTTTCAGTCCGAACAGTTTATGCAGGGTAAGTGGAAGCGGTTTCACATTGGCAAGTACAAGGTGCTGGAGCGACTCGGCTCCGGCGGCATGGGTCAGGTGTTCTTGTGCGAACACAAGATGATGCGTCGCCGTGTGGCCATCAAAGTGTTGCCGACTGCCAAAGCCGAAGACGCCGTCGCTAAAGAACGGTTTTATCGAGAGGCTCGCGCAGTGGCCGCGCTGGATCATCCAAACGTTGTTCGTGCTTTTGATGTCGATCAGGATGGCGCACTGCACTTCCTGGTGCTGGAGCACGTTGACGGCGCCAGCCTACAGGAGATCGTCAAGAAATTCGGCCCGATGGACCCGCTGCGCGCCTGTCATTACATCCATCAGGCAGCCATTGGCCTGGATTATTCGCATGAGGTCGCCGGGATCATTCACTGCGACATCAAGCCGGGTAACATCGTGGTGGATCGCTTCGGTGTCGTGAAATTGCTAGACATGGGATTGGCCAAATTCTTCCGCGACGAAGGCGACGCCCTCACGCAAAAATTCGATGACAATGTGCTGGGCACCGCCGACTATTTGGCACCGGAGCAAGCTCTCGACAGCCATGCCGTCGATATTCGCGCAGATATCTACAGTCTCGGCGCTACTTTCTACTACATGTTGGCCGGCAAACCGCCGTTCCCTGATGGCTCGGCAGCGCAGAAGCTCGTCTGGCACCAGATGAAGGAGCCGACAAGTCTCAAGATCATTCGGCCGGAAGTGTCCGATGATATTGTCGCCATCATCGAACACATGATGAAAAAGCTACCGGACGAACGCTATTCATCGCCGGCCGAAGTCGCCGAAGCACTCGCGCCGCTCACAGCTACGCCAATTCCGCCCCCACCAGATCACGAAATGCCCACGCACAGCCTCGCCGCTTCCACGGGGCAAACGTTACCGGCCGGACCGAATCCACGGGCGGCTGCCGCTCGGCAACCGGGGGTGACCCGCAGTTCCAGTTCCATCGCGATGACCCAAAGCGCCCTCATGCCGCGAACGACAAATTCCGGCCGCTTCGCGCTGTCGCCACCCCCAACGCTGCCGCGCACTCCAACGCCCGTCGAATCGGACGTGCCCACGTTGCCTCCCGAGAACCCGTTCAGTGTGCTACTGTCCGGCAAAAACAGCAGCGGCGACGTGCGAACGTCATCCGGCATGTTGGAAGCCGTGTATTCAACTGCTTCGCACGAACGGCCGCACGATGCACCGTATCGGGGCAAGCGACGTCCTGCATCGTGGCCATACGTCCTATTCGGCATCGTTGCCGGTGGCATGCTCGTGGCGTCATGGTGGATCAACCGGCCTGCGCCATCTGCCAAGGCATCTCATCCATCTCCACCGTCGAAGACTATTGGCGGCGGGCAGCAGATTCCATTTTCATCGGAAGATTAGTCGCATCACTTACCTTTGATCGCCGCCGGCTGCCACTCCAAACCGATCGCCGTCAATCGATCACGTTTCGCGAGAATTTCCCAGGGCGTGCCGGGGTGATCCTGAATGAGCTTGGCAAATAGCTTGCGTGCATCATCGGCTTGGTCTTTCACTTCTCGCGGGCTGGATATCTTCTCGACGGCAGCCAAGCGCCAGCCTTTGTGAATGGCCGGATCAATCGTCGGCAACTCATCTTTGCGAATCTTCGCCAGCACAAAATTGTATTCATTCACGTATGCGAATCGCGCCTTCGTCAGTGCCAGAACATAATCATAATGGGCCAGCCAGCGTTTCGATTTCTCAGAACCTCTGCTTGTGCCAATTTTCTCCATTGCCTTCAGCGAATCTTCCAACTCCAGATACATGGCGGCCGGACCGTCGTGTTGCTCCTTAAGAATGGTTTTCTTAGCGGCGTCATTGGTCGCTCCGGCGAACTCCTCCCGCAACAAGCCGACGTTTTTCTTGGTATTGCCGATGTACACCTCACCGCGGCCATGGCGTTCCAAAACCTCAACGGCTTTCAACACGCCAACGCGAAACGGATACTTCTCGGCATTCTCCATCAACTCATTAAGTGAGCCATAGTCCGCGGCATATTGACTCATAATCTCCGCCGAAAACGGAAACACGGCGTCGAGATCATCACCGGATTCAGCCTGCTCGGCCGTCGTCGATTTGATGGACGGACAACGGATTTCGGCGAAGATTGCCTTGACAAGCTTGGGGTCGGCTGGGCCACCGGGCACCAACTCGGTGGCCGTGGGTTGCGCCAATCGCGCCGCCGGTGCTTCGGTTGGATCATACGATGCACCCTCGGTTGCCACGCTGCCAAACAGTTGTGGCGTCTGCGGTTGCTTGGCCAGACCCAATGCGGCCGCTTGCGTCAGTTTCGCCACTTTGGCGATGAGATCATCAATCGGCAGCGGATCCTGCGGTTGCTGTTTGGCCGGCCCGCCTTTCAGAAAGGCGTGAAAGAAGCTGTTGAGGAACACGCTCCCTTCGAAGTCGTTGCCGGCAAATTTCTGATACTGGTACTCGAGAGCCGACTGGTTCGCCGCGCACGCCATCCATACTTGAACACCCGGCGGCATCGCTTTGAGGTCGGCTTCCAGCTTGGGGTCCATCGGCCCCGGCGAGGGCCGCTCCGCACCGCGCCCCACATCCGTACGGCATCCATCGAAGATTAAGAGCTTTTGCCGCGCTTTGCATGCTTGCAGTTTCTCGGAAAGCCATGCCAGCGGAATCATCGTAGTCGCAATGCCAAGCTCGCCATCGAGCGGAACCAGATACGACTGGCCGTCCAGCACCGTGGCATGCCCAGCGTACAGCAGCACAATGCGATCCTGTGCCCGCGACGTGACGAGAAACGACTCAATCGTCTTTTCCATGATCGACTTGATGGGAGGCACCGAACCGCGATTGTTTTTCGCATCCGTGAGAAGAAACAACTGGTCGCGCGGAATCCGCCACTTATCGGAGAGCCGCTCCAGAAGTGCCGCGGGGCTGCGCTTGGGCGAACCAAAAAGAATCGGGTTGGCGTACAGGTACTGGTTGACGCTGATGGCAAGCATGCGGCGGGGAAACGACTCCGGACCCGGTTTTACCGCCGGTTCAGCTTTCTTGTCCTCCGACTGAGGAACTGGTGTCGGTTGTGCTTTCTTTTTTTGTTCGACGGCAGCCGTGCTGGTAAGGTGTTCGCGATTGACAAAGGCGGCCGTGCCGACCGCAGCGAGAAGCAGGCCGACGACTGCACCGACAATCCACTTGGAGTGCGACTGGCGGCGCGGAGCCCCTACAAGACGAACTGGTACGGTAAAATCAATTTCCGGCGTGACCGGTTCGGGCGTTGTCACAGCAGGATCGGACCTTGGTCGAGGTTTGGGTCGAAAGCTCGCTCCGCACTTGTCGCACTTCAGCGCCTGGCCCACCATGTCCGATGAAAACTGCACGGGTGCTCGACACCCGGGGCACTTCGCATTGATCGTCTTGCTCGTCATCACCATCTCCGCGCCACGCTATCATGATTGTAACCGTCCCGACATGGCTTGGCTTGTTGCGATAGTGTCCGGGACATAGCTTCTCGGCATGATGATGAATCGCCGCATCGTGCAATTGATCGCCGGCCGGGAAATCCGCGACCTCCTGCGTGATCGCCGATCGGTGATCCTGTTGATTGTTCTGCCCATTCTGCTCTACCCCGGCATTGGCGTCATCGGCTTCCTGTTCGCGCTGTCGCAGATGGACCATGTTTCGAAGATTGGCGTATCCGGCCTCGAACACTTACCCACTTGCTCTGCGGAAGCGAACGCTGACCCGGCATTGATCGTCAATAACCGGTTCGCCGTCGAGTTTTGCGAGTCCGCAGCCGATTCGGCACACCTCGAAATCCACCACGTAGCACCCGGCGACCCCGCTGCGCTCGCCGACAAATCCATTCATGCGTGGCTGGTAATTCCCGAGGACTTTCGAGCAAAATTGGCCGAGGATTCGGCGACCGTTGAGATTCGCAACCGCGATGGCGATGAGATTTCCAAACTGGCCACGCACCGATTAAGCCGCGTGTTGCGCTCGTATGCCGGTGCCTTGAAAAAGGCCCGGTTTGCTCGGCGTGGCTTACCGGAAGACTACGATGTGCCTCTGGTCATTCGTGAACCGCAGGACGCCGAATCCATGGTGCAGCGAGCGTCCTCCGAAGTCCGCGATCAACTGGCCAAGTTCATCCCATTCATGCTCGTGATGTGGGCCTTAGCCGGTGCATTGCACCCCGCGATCGATCTGTGCGCCGGCGAAAAGGAACGGGGCACCATGGAAACGCTGCTCATCAGCCCGGTAGATCGGCGTGAAATCGTTGCCGGCAAGTTCCTGGCCGTCTGGTTTTATGCCACGCTCACCGCCTGGTGGAACCTGCTGTGGATGGCGGCGCTTTGCCTGATTGGCCCGTGGCTCCTCAGTCGCTGGGGCGGCGATGTCGAGTTCATCCGGCTCATCAGTCTCGTCATCTGTTTCCCATTAACTTTGCCGATGACGGCGTTGTTCGCCTCATTGGCGCTGGCACTGGGCGCTTATGCCCGCAGCACCAAAGAAGGGCAATACTATTTACTCCCGCTCTTCCTTGCCGTGATGCCGCTGGTGATGCTGAGCATGGCGCCGAACGCCGATCTGACTCTCGGCATGAGCCTGATTCCCGTGACGGGGTTCTGCCTCATGCTGCAAAAAATGATCGGCCCGACGCCGTGGGCCGAGGTGCTGCCTTATTTCATTCCCATGGTGGCGTCGTTAACGGTTTGCGTCCTGGCCGCGTCATGGTGGGCCGTCCGGCAATTCCACCGCGAGGAAGTCCTGTTCCGTGAATCCGACAACTCCGCCATCCGCGGCTGGCTGTCGAGTTTCTCCGACAAGCCGACGAGTCAATGAGTTGCAAGCGGATTGAACACCAAACCCGTCAGCAGCTTTGGGTAAAAATACGTCGATTTCTGCGGCATCTTCTCGCCGATGTTCGCCAGCTTGGCAACGTCGGCGACCGAAGCGGCGGGCACCAACGCCGCCAATTCGCATCGCTTCGTTTTCTGTGCTGCCAGCGCCTCCTCCAGCTGATGAACGTATTCGTACGTGAAATCCTTCTGCACATCCGCGAACAAATGGTTGATGACCAGACGATGTAGCACGCTCACGGACAGCCCGCGCCACGTGTCCGTATGTTCCGGGGCCAACTCGGCCATCACCGATAAATCGCGCGGCTTGGCGACAAGCCACGTGCCGTCGCTGACGCCAATTGCCAGGCTGCCTTGCCCAAACTCAATGGATGTGCGGTCCCACGCCGTGCGGCCAGCGGCTTCGCCCTTGCCGACTTCAATGACATCGAAGTGGCTGTTCAGCCGTTTGACCAAATCATTGGCAGTGATTGACCCGCAACCGCGAATCAGCCGGTGCGTCGGCTGAACCACCAACCCCGGGTCGCTCATGCCCACAAGCATCATCAGACCGAATCGCGCGGGCTCCTCGCCCTGCTGTTGAGCGGCCGCACCCAATACCTGATCACGGTAAGTCAGACATGTCTCATACCGATGATGCCCGTCGGCAATGAGCAAAGGCTTCGGCCCAAGTATGCCGGACACTTTGGCAATTACCGCCTGATCCGTGACGGGCCACAACCGGCTGATCACGCCGAGGTGATCCATTGCTTCAAATGGTGGCTGTCGACCCACGGCCGCATCAAGCAGAGCCTGCACTTCGTGTTTGTCGTCGGGAAACAGCCCGAACACTGGACTGAGGTTAGCATTTGTCGCCTCCATGAGCCGCAATCGATCCATCTTCGGCCCGGCAAACGTCTCCTCATGTGGCTGTACGATCAACTTAGCAAACGGTTCGAGCCTGATCCGCGCGAGAAAGCCCTTGCGCGTGTGCCTCTGGCCGTCAATTTCGAAATCCTGGTGATAAACATAGAAGCCGCGCGCGGAGTCTTGTTGCAAGATGCCATCGCGGCACCAATCCTTGTACGTCTGTCCGGCCTTGGCGTACCGATCCTCGCCGACGGGCAAGTCGATGTTGACAACGTTGTATTTGTGACGGGCGACAAGTCGCGCCCGAAAAGCATCGTCGATCACGTCGTAGGGCGGCGAAATCACATCAGCTAACGAGCCGACACGGCCCAAATCATAGCGGTAC
>JANNLP010000520.1:0-1837 GCA_031396905.1 Gemmataceae bacterium | reverse complement strand
CCACTGTCGGGATGCCCGCCACGGTATACTCGAATGCACCGATGTCCGTGGTGCCGTACGAGCGCGTGTAACCCGTGCCGCGTTGATCGGTCATGGACGATGTTGCCGGGTTGATGCCTTTGTCGATGGCCGGGCTGCCGGCCAGCAAAGCTTGGGTCATCACGGGGCCGCCGTTGTTGGCCAGGCCACCAAGATTGGGAATGGTACCGATGGCAAGGTTCTTACCCTGATCGACCAACGTCCCGATGCCGGTGCTGTTTCCGAGAAGGCTGTACTTATAGTTGACTACGCCTGTCGTGGCGACATCCGCGCCGGTGGATATGGTCGCCGTGTTGGTCGAAATACTCGTGCTGTTGAAGCTCACGGTGCCTGTACCGCTGACGCGAGTGATACCGCCGCCGGTGCCGGCCGTGGCCGCGTTGTTCACGACTGTGGAATTCACGATCGACAAATCGCCGGTGAAGTTGCCCAGCGCGATGCCGGCCCCAGTGATGGCCGTGTTACCGCTGACGGTACTGTTGCGGAATTCGATTGAGCCACCGATCGGCGTGCCGTTGAAGTAAACCGCGCCACCGACATTGGCACCGTTGCCCGACAATGTGCTGGCAACGATTGTGACATCGCCGCCATTTTCGGCATTCACAGCGCCGCCTTGTGCCGTCGCCGTATTGCCAGTGAGCCAGCAATTGCTGATTTGCACAACGTCGTTTTCACCGACGTTGACGCCCGCACCCGTTGTGGCCAAGCCGTCTTTGATGGTGAGGTTGAAAACCATCGCCGACATCGTGGTTGCGGCACCATCCGTCACGTCGAAAACGCGGACGGACTTGAAACCACTGACGGCCAATATGTTGGCGCCCGGCCCCTGAATGGTGATGTCAGAACTGACACTCAACGGCGTGGCCAACGTGATCGTGCCGATCACGGCCGGATCAAAGTCGATGATGTCCATACCCGGTCGGGCTGGCATGGCGGCGTCGGCCAATGCTTGACGCAAAGAACCAGCACCGGAGTCGTTATTATTGATGACAGTCAGCACCGCCGGCACCGCTCGCTCTTCGAGCGGCAAGACGGCAAGACGTGACCGAGTCGTGCGATTGATCGCGGGGGCATTGCGGCGATTCGATATGCGAAACATGCGTGTCATAGGAGCGCTCCTGCTCTAACGGGGTGGAATCTTTCCAGGCAGCGGCCGATTGTAGCCACTCGCCCAATTCGCACTACCCCAGTTCAAAAGGACCCGATACGTTCGGTGAGAGTTCGACATAAGTGATTGTCTCCATGAATGTTGTGCCACTATCATCCGTGGAACCCTTCGCGCGTCATAGCGACGGCGAAGTCGATCCACTCACGCTTTCACTCGTTCTTTGATTGCCGATCCGGGCGGCTACTCAGCCGCGACAATCACGATCACATTCAACCAGCGGATATACACTCTCGCGACGATCCATGCTGGCGATGCCGGCTGCGCGCGCAAGCGCACACACAGGAAAAGCAATGCGGACGGGAACACACAGGTTGATATTGATCAACCCATGACCGAGCGCCCCGAGGGGGTCGGCAAGCACAATCCTTCCTTTGCGGGGATCGTGAGGATACTGCCCCGAGGGCAGGCCTAGGCATCAGGCTGTGTTGATCATCTGCCTCCCGATTAAGGACAGGCTGGGGAGGTAGTTCTTGAAACCCTCCCCTACCCCTTCCTGCGAAGGAAGGGAATAAGACTGATGCACAACCTGACGAGAACTCAACACCAAATGCCCGGTTCGCGAGCAAGTGGCGATAACATCGAGCCAGCATCAGAAACGTTGGCCCGACTACACCGAGCTAGCGCCGAAGC
>JANNLP010000442.1:0-2099 GCA_031396905.1 Gemmataceae bacterium | reverse complement strand
CCAACGCTGTCTTTGCCATCAAGATAACCGGCCGGCGTCGTTTACGTGATCGTGTAACCGGTGGCGGCGCTGGGCCGGAGATTCTTGAAGTCGTACTTGCCGGCTGCGTCGGTGGTTAACGTGAGGTTCACCGCCACGCCGAGATCATCTATACCTGTGAGCTTGACGGTGGCACCTTTAATCGGCGTTTCGCCAACGTCAAACGTGCCGTTGTTGTTGGCGTCTTCCCAGACGAAGCCGCTCAGGCTCGACACGGGCAAGTCGCCGATGTTGTAATTGATGCCGACGCCGCCCGCCGGGATCGTGATTCCGGTAATGGCGTCAGTCGCCGCGGTGCCGCCGAATGGTGTGCCTGCCGTACTCTTGCCGTCCACCGTGTTGATCGGTTCGGTGATCTCTGTCACGCTGTAGGTGCCTGGCCGTAATTGGCCGAAGGTATACGAACCATCTGCCAGAGTCGTCTTGGTCAGGCTCACTTTGTTTCCGAGGTCATCGGTACCGGTCAGTTGAACGTCGATGCCGCCGCTGGGCAGTTCGATGCCAATGAAGACGCCATCGTTGTTGGCATCGAGGTACGTGAAACCCGAAATGCTGGCCGGAACCAATTCGGCAAAGTTGTTATTAGCACCGTTGACGCCGGAGTTCAGCACGATCTTGCTGATGACGTCATTGCCCAGCGTACCGCCGGGTGTGCCGACGGTGTCTTTGCCATCGAGATAGCCGGCGGGGGTCGTTTCGGTGATCGTGTAACCCGTGGTGTCGCTGGGCCGCAAGCTCTTGAAGTCGTACTTGCCGGCCGCATCGGTCGTTAAAGTGAGATTCACGACGACACCAAGATCATCGAATCCGGAAAGTTTGACAGTCGCACCCTTGATCGGTGTTTCGCCCACATCGAACGCGCCGTTATTGTTGGCGTCTTCCCAGACGAAGCCGCTGAGGCTCGACACCGGCAAATCGCCGATGTTGTAATTGATGCCGACGCCGCCCGGCGTGATCGTGATTCCAGTAATGGCGTCGGTCACCGCGGTGCCGCCAAACGGTGTGCCCGCCGTGCTCTTGCCATCAAGCGTGCCGGCCGGCTCTGTGATTTCCGTGACGATGTAAGTGCCCGGCCGCAATTGGCCAAAGGAATATGACCCATCTGCCAGCGTCGTCTTGGTCAGGCTCACTTTATTTCCGACGTCATCAGTACCGGTCAGTTGAACGTCGATGCCGCCGCTGGGCAATTCGATGCCATTGAAGACGCCATTGTTATTGGCATCTAGGTATGTGAAGCCCGAAATGCTCGCCGGAAGTAATTCGCCAAAGTTGTTATTCGCACCACTGACGCCGGCGCTCAGAGTGATCTTGCTGATGACGTCGTTGGCCAGCGTGCCGCCCGGAGTGCCGACGGTGTCTTTGCCATCGAGAAAACCAGCAGGTGTCGTTTCCGTGATCGTGTAACCCGTGGCGTCGCTTGGCCGCAAGGTCTTGAACTCGTATTTGCCGGCTGCATCGGTGGCCAAAGTGAGGTTCACCGCCACGCCAAGTTCATCGAATCCAGTCAGTTTGACCGTGGCACCCTTAATCGGGGTTTCACCGACATCAAACTTGCCGTTGTTGTTGGCGTCCTCCCAGACGAAGCCGCTCAGGCTCGAAGCCGGCAAGTCGCCGATGTTGTAATTGATGCCGACGCCACCCGGCGTGACCACGATGCCCGTAATTGTGTCGGTCGCCGGCGTGCCGCCGAATGGCGTGCCGGCCGTACTCTTGCCGTCCACCGTGTTCGCCGGTTCGGTGATTTCGGTGACGACGTACGTACCCGGCCGTAACTGGCTGAACGAATATGACCCATCTACCAACGTGGTCTTGGTAATACTGACTTTGTTGCCCAGGTCATCCGTGCCTGTGAGTTGAATGTCGATGCCGGCGCTGGGTAACTCGATACCATTGAAGACACCATTGTTATTGGCATCGATGTAAGTGAATCCCGAAATGCTCGCAGGCAACAGTTCGCCAAAGTTGTTATTCGCACCATTGACGCCGGCATTCAGGACCACCTTGCTGATGACGTCGTTGCTCAACGTACCGCCCGGCGTGCCGACTGTGTCTTTGCCGTC
>JANNLP010000435.1:0-3095 GCA_031396905.1 Gemmataceae bacterium | reverse complement strand
GAGGCATGTGCCTGGTCCCACGACTCAAAGTATGTGGCGACCGCGCAGGGAGGCGGTTTGGTTCGTGTCTGGCAACTCCCAGTGAACCAACTCGTCAAGGCAAAGGAGACCGATTGGGGAATCGGGTCCCGAGTCAGTCTTGATGGACGACTTGTCAGCCCCGGCACCTGGCACGAGGCACCAGGCGCGTTTGGCCCTCAGGACTTGAAACTGCTGCGTGTTCTAACGGCCGACGACGGCAAGCCGGCGGGGCCGGACATCCACTTGCCCGGTCTCCTGATTGAATCATGTGTATGCAGCGACAATCGCACGGTGGCGGCCGTCTTTTCACGCGATGAAAAGGGCCAGCTCGGCGTGTGGGACATCGGCACATCGCGCGCGTTGTTTGAGCCGATCGATCTCCCGGGATTGGGAATGAGTGTCGATGCACGCTCCGGCAGCAACCAGGTGGCCGTGCTTTGCATGACCGGTGACCTCATGGTGATCGACAGTCGAACCGGTCAACTAGTGTTCAAGCGGCGTCACGAAGAATGGAAGTGGGATCGGCGACCCCTCTCCCGTGTGCGGTACACACCTGACGGCAAGACACTCGTGTCCCTGGGTTCAGGCCCCAACACGGCGCTCCACGTTCGAGATGCGGATACTGGTGAGTTGCGATTTCCCCCGTTGATTCCTGCCCTCAGGCCGGGCGACCTTTGTCGCAGCTTCGCGATCTCTGCTGACAGCCGGCTGATGGCGACGATGGTCAACGGAAAGAACGCCGTTCAGGTCTGGGACCTGGCAACAGGCCGCGCACTATCGAAGCCATTGCCGCACCCGGGCGACTCATACGGTTTGTTCTCCGTTTGTTTCAGCCCTGATGGAAGTCGCCTGCTCACGGGTCACAAGGATGGTCAGGTTCGTTATTGGGATTGGAATCAGGGTACGCTTGCTTGCCCTCCCTTGGCACATGCCGATGAAGTCTATGGTGCCGCCATCACACCAGATGGACGATTTGCTGTGACGGCCATACGTGGCCGGCCAGAGATTCAAGTCTGGGAGTTGACAACAGGTCGTCGCATCGCTGCTCCCTTGCAGTTTGGGTTCAACGACGAGGGCGGAGCGACCTATTCATTGGCGCTAGCGCGGCACGGACAGCGTGCGCTGGCGAGTTTTGACGGACCGGGTTCAAAAGTACTGACTCTCGCCGTGGTCGATCTTGACGCGCTGCTTTCTGAGTCCAGCACTTTGACAGCAGATCTGGCGCTGTTGGCGGAATTGACCACGGCCCAGCGCATCGAACTTGGCGATCTCAGCGCCCTGACAACGGATCAATGGCTGGAGCGATGGAACCGCCTGTGGGAAAGGAACTCCAATCTCGCGCGGCCCCGTATTTTCGAGCCAAAACGGCCAGACTAAAGATCAAGCGTGCGCCAATCGCGTTGATCGATACGCTGGCAGTAGGCGTCAGCTCAGCACAAGATCAGCGACCTCACTTTCGGGGTATCGCTCACTGGCAGGCTGGAGATAAGTCCGTTCAACGACGAAGCCATTTTTATGGAGAACCCGAAGGGAAGCCCCGTTACGGGTAGCAACCGTGGCGATCAATGGACGCTGGGTGACTTCGTTCAGAAAAAGTTGCAAAGCTCGGCTGGCGATTCCCATGCCCCAGAATGATCGGTCGATCCAGTATCCAAGATGATGTTGGTTTTCCACAGGGAAGCGGGAGATGTAACCGACAAACTCATCACCAATGAGAATGGCTCTCGATGTGTTCGCCGGGTCGCCCACCGACTTCGGCCAATGCGCGTCGAACGCTTCCCGAGTACGAGGAATTGTAGCTGCCATGCGGTTCGACTCCGGATCGAGTTGCAGCTCATACATCCGCGGCAAGTCGCTCGGCTCAATCGGTCGCAGGCGAACACGCTCAATAACTGTCACAGACCTCCCCCTTCCCTTCGTGACCGCTGCGGACCGGGAACTAAATGGCCCGGTTCGGTTCAATAGCCATCATGCTACTGCGTCTCAGTTGACTTCATGACCGATACCCAAATTGCTCCTAATTACCATAGAACGGCGTAGGGCGCATCGGCGACATCTTCCGATCCAAGGTTCAAAGTTAACCATCCGGGCTGGGAGCCAAATAGTTTCCATGAGAGTTAGCGATGCCTGAAATCCCTGATGGCCGCGCGGTGGTCTACTGTGAAGGCGCGTTCGGCACAACGACTGGCAAAACCGCGCACGGCCTTGTTCGTCGGACGCGGCGCTATGACGTGATTTCGGTCATTGATGCTACACAAGCTGGTGCCGACGCAGGCCAGGTTTTGGATGGCAGTGTCAATGGCATCCCGATCGTGGCTGACCTCGCATCGGCCACCAGTGTGTCGAAACAAGCGGGCCGAACGCTGACGCACTTTGTCATCGGCCTTGCACCGGACGGTGGACGGCTGGATCACCAGGCTCGTGAAGCAGTGAAACAAGCTATTGTGGCCGGCCTTCATGTCGATGCCGGGCTGCATAGTTTCTTGAGCGATGATGCCGAGTTGGCTCGGCTGGCAGTTGAAAATGGCGTGCGACTCCGTGATGTCCGCAAGCCGCCGGACCGCGGGCAACTCCATTTCTTTTCCGGCAAGATCAACGAAGTACGAGCGATTAAGGTGGCGGTGCTCGGCACGGATTCGGCCGTCGGCAAGCGGACCACCGCCTGGACACTGGTTGATGGCCTACGCAGTGCCGGAATTACTGCGGAACTCGTGGGCACGGGCCAGACCGCCTGGCTGCAAGGTGCGCGGTTCGGCATCACGCTGGACTCACTTATCAATGACTTTGTCGCCGGCGAACTCGAACATGCGGTTTGGTCGGCTTGGCACGAGGCACGACCGGATGTCATCGTGATTGAAGGGCAAGGCAGCCTGATGCATCCCGCGTACCCGGGTGGCTTTGAGATACTCGCCGCCTGTCGTCCGGACTTTGTGGTAATGCAACATGCGCCGACCCGCAAAGAGTATGATGGCTTTCCCGGCTATCTCGTCGCACCGCTCGAGAAGCAAATTCAGGCAGTTGAACTCGTGTCCGCAAGTCGCGTGATCGGCATCACTGTCAATCACGAGGGGCTG